>JANOTJ010000247.1:0-2979 GCA_031416295.1 Chloroflexota bacterium | reverse complement strand
GCGATCCGCTCCATCATCTCGTCGACGACCGCCTGGTAGAGCGTCGCCTGCTCGCGCGTGAGCGAGCAGTAGACGGTCATCTCGAGCTTGTCGGGCAGGTCGGCGATGATCGAACGGTCGGACTTGAGGCGACGCAGGATGAATGGCGCTGTCGCCCGTCGGAGGCGCTCGGCGGCGTCGTCGTCCCCGTACCGCTCGATGGGCACGGCGAAGCGCTGGTGGAACGCGTTGGCCGACCCGAGGAGGCCCGGGTTCAGGACCTCCATGATCGACCAGAGTTCCGCGAGGCGGTTCTCGACGGGCGTGCCGGTGAGCGCGATCCGCCGGGGCGCCCTGATCCGGCGGACCGCCTGCGCCTGGCGCGCGGCGCTGTTCTTGATGTTCTGCGCCTCGTCGAGGACGAGGCGGCCCCAGCCGATCGCCGAGAGGACTTCGATGTCGCGGGCGACGAGCCCGTAGGTCGTGATGACGAGGTGGGCCGCGGCTGTGGCAAGCGCGAGATCCTCCGCGCCGAGCCGGTCGACGCCGTGGTGGACGTGGACGGCAAGGTCCGGCGCGAAGCGTTCCGCCTCGCGGCGCCAGTTCTCGACGACGGACATGGGGCAGACGACCAGGGTGGGCCCGGACGCGCGGGCGGTAGGCGCGCCGGTCGTCGGTGACGAGCGTTCCGCCACCAGCAGGGCGAGCACCTGGGCGGTCTTGCCGAGGCCCATGTCGTCGGCGAGGCACGCGCCGAGCCCGAGGTCACCGAGGAACTCCAGCCAGGCGAGACCGCGCTCCTGGTACGGCCGAAGCGCGCCGACGAAGCCCGCCGGCGTCCCGCGGGATGTGGGCCGCCCGTCCGGCCCGCCGGCCGCGAGGAGGGTCCCGAGCCAGCCATCCGCGGTGACCCCGGTGACGAGGAGGCCGGTCTCGGTCGTCTCCAGTCCCAGGCCGACACGCAGAACGTCCCCGGCGGACATGGTCGCGCTCTGTCGTCCGGGAGCGCGTTCGACGAGCTGGACCGCCGCGGCGACGTCCTCGGGACGCAGCTCCACCCATTGGCCCCGGACGCGGACGAGCGGCACCTTGAGGCGGGCGAGCTCCTGGATCTCGTCGGCTGTCACCGACGCGTCGCCGATCGCGAGCTCCCACCTGTAGTCGACGATGGCGTCGAGCCCGAGGCGCGCGTCGGCCGCCGACGCGCCGGCCGTCGAGCGGGTGGTGGCCCTGAGACGGGCGGCGATCCGCGGGCGCCCCGCCTGCCACCACGACGGGAGCTGGATGCCGAAGCCGGCCTCGGCGAGGACTGGCGCTCCCTCGCGCAGGAAGGCGTACGCACCGGTGACGTCGAGGTCGAGCCCCGCCGGGTGTGCCTGGTGGAGCATCCGGTCCAATGGTGGGTGGAGTCGTGACGCCCGGCCCAGGTCGGCGAGCAGCCGCTCCTGCGGATCGTCGAGCCGGCGGCCGAACACGGCGAGCCGGCGGCCCGTCTTCCAGACGTCGGCGGCGGGCACGAACAGGCTCGGGTCGTCGGTCGCCTGGAGCAGGATCTCCAGGGCCCAGGCTTGCCCCTCGGCGCTATCGGCACCATCGCCGGGTGGGACGACCCGGAAGCAGGTGCGGAAGCCAGACTCGCCGGTCACGGCCCGCCGGTGCCATGCCGTGACGGTCCCGACGAGGGCGCGAACCTCGTGAGAGTCCGGGAGCATGGTGGGGCTCGCTGCCGCAAGGGCCTCGAGCACGGCGTCGAGCGGCGCTGTGTGCCTGGTCCGGCCGGCGGCCCTCGGGACGGGCCGGGGCCCGACGCCCGCGCGGGCGATCGAATCGACGCTGTCGGTCAGGATCTGCGCGAGGACGTCGACAACGGCGCGTCCGCGCCGGTCGAACGGGGCGGTGGCCTCGGCGCGACACGATGGCGGCATCGCATGCGCCAGCGCCCGAAGCCGTTCGCCATCGGTGGCGCCGGGCACCGGCAGCCAGCGTGCTTCGAAACCCCGGCCATCCCGCGACGGGACCAGCCCGGGCAGGAAGCGCCCCCGCGAGGCGAGTTCCAGGGCGAACAGGACGGTCGCAGCGAGGTAGTCGAGCGACGCGTCGCCCGACGTCTCCTCGGAACGAAACGTCCCGGCGAGGAGGAGGCGGATCGCCGCGCCCGGGTCGAACGCGAGCGTCGGGACCGTCCAGGGTTCGACGCCTCCCGCCACCCCGGCACCGTGTGGCGGCGTTGCGGCGATGCGGGGGGACGGCGAGGGGTTCGCCGTGTCACCTGGGAGCCAGAGGGCCAGCCGGCTCGGTCGAGCGACGCCGGCCAGGTCCGCGTCGCCGGCGGTCGCGGCCTCGATGGCGTGCGCCACGCCATCGGCCGGGGTGGCCCACGGGTGGGCAGGGACCCGGGAGGCCCGCCGCGCGGTCCGTCGCCGGCGCGTTTCGAAGGCCGCGGCATCCTCGGCCCAGAGGTGCAGGCGGTGGTCGAGCGCCCAGGTCGCGTGCAGCGCAAGCAACGGTCAGGGGTGCCCGTGGAGGTCGGGACGACCTGGCGAGGCCGGCTCGGCGAGGCGGAGGCCGTCACCGACGTACTGGAGGGCATGGAGATCCGGCCTGCGCTCGATGGCGGACATCGCCGCGTGCCCGTCGGCGGTATCGACCGCTCCGCGCAGGTCGCGGAAGGTCGCCTCGACTGGGTTCAGGATCGGCCGGTTCGACATGGCCCGCCGATCCTACCGGGAACGGCAGCTCCGGTGGCGGCGCCGGCCGGCAGGCGTCGGGCTTGCCGAAGGCGACGACAGACGACCGCGGCTCGGACGGCCCTTGACGACATATCCTTGCAGATATATGCTGCTGGTCAGCAGACAAGGATCCACCAGATGGCTGATCAGCAGGACTTCCTCGACGAACTCGACGCAGAGCGAACGGCCGCCAACCCCGAGTTTCCGGCGATCCTGGCTGCGGTGCGCGAGCGGCGGGCGTTCATCCGAGCTCTGGCCGCCAAGCGCGAGG
>JANOTJ010000246.1:0-1870 GCA_031416295.1 Chloroflexota bacterium | reverse complement strand
AGCGACCGGCCCTCATCGCTCGCTCCGAACGGGGACCCGGGCGCGACATCTCGTGGGACGAGTTGCGCCATGCCGTTGCGGCGGCGGCCGCCGGGCTCCGGAAGCTTGGTGTCGGTCGTGGCGATCGGGTCGCAGCCATCGTCCCCAACATGCCCGAGGCGGTCATCGGGCTGCTGGCGACGGCCAGTATCGGTGCGATCTGGTCAAGCTGCGCCCCGGAGTTCGGCGCGCGCAGCGTCATCGATCGCCTGGTTCAGATCGAGCCCAGGGTCCTGATCGCCGTCGACGGCTACGTCTTTGCCGGCAAGGCGTTCGATCGGCTGGGCGTCGTCGAGGAAGTCAGGGCGGCGCTTCCGGGGCTCGCGCAGACCGTCCTCATCGCCGATCTCGACGCTGCGGCCCGCCTCGCGGGTGACGACTGGATCGATTGGAGGACGTTCGTCGGCGGCCCCTCGGCCGACCTCACGTTCGAGCCTGTCCCATTCGACCATCCGCTCTGGATCCTGTTCTCGTCGGGCACGACGGGGTTGCCAAAGGCGATCGTCCACGGGCATGGCGGCGTCGTCGTCGAGCACGCCAAGGCGATCGGCCTGCACCTCGACGTCCAGCCCGGCGATCGGCTGCTGTGGTACACGACGACCGGCTGGATGATGTGGAACTTCCTCGTCGGGTCGCTGCTCATCGGCGGGACGGCGGTGCTGTACGACGGCAGCCCCGGTCACCCCGATCTGGACGTGCTGTGGGGTCTCGCCGAGGAGGCAAGGCTGACCCACCTGGGCGCCAGCGCCGCCTACCTGATGGCCTGCCGCAAGGCGGACCTGGCGCCCGGTCGTACCCACGACCTGGGGCGGCTGCGCTGCATCGGGTCCACGGGATCGCCCCTCCCGGTCGAGGGGTTCGCGTGGGTCTACGATGCCGTCGGCTCGGACGTGTGGCTGGCCTCGGTCAGTGGCGGTACGGATGTCGTCAGCGCGTTCGTCGGTGGTTGTCCGCTGCTGCCGGTGCGGGCCGGTGAACTCCAGTGTCGGAGCCTGGGGGCCCGCGTGGAGGCCTTCGACGAGGCTGGTCGGTCCGTCGTTGGCGAGACTGGCGAGCTGGTCATCACCGCCCCGATGCCATCCATGCCCGTGTCCTTCTGGAACGACCCGGACGGGGCGCGCTACCGCGAGAGTTACTTCGAGATGTATCCGGGCGTCTGGCGCCACGGCGACTGGATCCGGCTGACGCCGTCGGGCGGCGCCGTGATCGAGGGCCGCTCTGACTCGACCCTCAACCGCGGCGGCGTCCGGTTCGGAACGAGCGAGCTATACGGCGTCGTGGATGCCGTGCCGGAGGTCTTCGATAGCCTGGTCATCGGCCTGGAGCGCGACGACGGGTCGTACTGGATGCCGCTGTTCGTGGCGCTCAAACCCGGCGCGCCGCTGGACGACGCGCTGCGAGCCCGGATCACGGCTGCCATCCGGGCGACCCTCTCGCCGCGCCATGTGCCGGACGAGATCATCGCCGTCCCGGCCATCCCGCGCACCCTGTCCGGCAAGAAGATGGAGGTCCCCGTGAAGCGGTTGCTTCAGGGTCACCCCCTCGCAATGGTGGCGGCGCCGGGTACGACCGCGGATCCTTCTGCGCTGGCCTTCTTCGCGACCCTCGCGCACGAGGCGAGGTCATGACCACGGCGGATCCGCCGTTCGAGGGCCCCTCGCCGGCGACCGCGCTGCTTGGCCGGATCCACCGGTCGAGGTCTCGATGGCCCCGGCATGATGCAGGAACGTGATCGTCTCCAGTGGGTCACGAAGCAGGAGCCTGCGCATCGGCCGCAAACAAGGCGCGCGAGCGGACTGCCTTGGGCGAGGGCATCGCGGCCTCGGCCGTC
>JANOTJ010000245.1:0-2880 GCA_031416295.1 Chloroflexota bacterium | reverse complement strand
CGGGTTCCCATAGATCGATGCCGACGACGTGTAGACCACGCGATCCACCCGCGACGTCCGGGCGGCAAGGAGCACGTTCAGCGTCCCACCGATATTCGTGGCGAAATCGTCGCGTGGGTTGGCCGTGGACGCGATGATGTTTCGGGCGGCCATGTGGAAGACCAGGCTGTTGGCCGCCACCAGTTCATCGACGAGCGCCTGGTCCGTCACGGAACCGTGCACGAACTCCGCGCCCGTCGGGATGGCGTCGGCTCGGCCGGTGAACAGGTCGTCCAGAACGGTCACCCGCGCTCCCGCATCCACGAGGCGTCGGGTCACCGCGCCACCCACGAAGCCGGCGCCACCCGTGACGAGGATGCGCCGCCCGCCGAAGGATCGCTCCGGGGAGGTGATCATCGCTTGACTCCCGTTCGCAGCAGCAGCGCGGGGCGGAAGAGCCGCCACCAATCCTTGACGCCGCGCATCTTCGTGTAGCCCTCGGTCGCATGGTAGACCACCGTGACCGGGTGTTCGATGACGCGATAGCCGCCGCGGATCGCCTTGAACAGGACGTACGGCTCCAGGTCGTAGCTCGTCAGCCACGCCTGATCCAGGTCGATGCGCGGGTCGTCGAGGAGGGACGAGCGGAGGATTCGGAAGCCATTCGTTGCGTCCGATACGCGGCGACCTACGAGAAGGCTGAAGGCGATCGAGTAGATCCGGGTGCCGAATCCACGGCCGCCCGTCGAGCCGACAACCTTCCCGCCCTGAAGCCAGCGCGACCCCTGAACGTAGTCGGCATCGGCTCGAAGGAGCGCCTCGAACGCGCTTACCAGCTCGGCTGGATCATGCTGATCGTCGCCGGACAGCAGGGCGAGGTACGGGCGGTTGCGCGCCACGCCGGCCGCCCAACCGTCGCGGATGGCCGCCCCGACTCCGGACCGGACCTCGTGTCGGACGACCAGGGCGGCACCGTGCGCCCGGGCTTCATCGCCCGTGCCGTCCGTGGACCCGTCGTCCACGACGATAGCCTCGAATCGACTGTCCAGCGGTAGCTTGTCCAGGACGCGGCCGATCTTGCCGGCCTCGTTCAGGGCCGGGATGATGACAGCGACCAGCGGTTCGCTGGGAGGCTTGTGCTCGGTCAAGTCGCTCCTCTTACGTCGCCGAAACGGCGGCAGGTCTGCTGAGGGTGCTGTCCCATCAGTGTGGGATGCCGTTGTCAATAGGCAACTCCCTGATAGTACCGACCTGTGCAGCCCGGCCTGTCTGGCTGGCGGCGGGTGCAAGAGTCGCCAGCAATGTCACGTACCCCGACAGGTAGAGCGCAGGGGTGCCCAGCACGGACGCGACCACGGCTACGATGAACGACCAGGAGGGCCATCGCCCCAGGCCGATGGCGAGGATCGTTCCACCGACCAGCACGACAGGCGACAGCCAAGAGACACCCGTGAGCCCCGACAGGCTGTCGGGTGACGGACTCACGGATCTGGCGACCCCGATGTAGTCCGCGATTGACGATGGGCCCGCGCCGACGACGCTGAAAGCCAAGGCTGCGAAGGCGGCCATCGCGGCCGCCGCAAGACTGCGCCACGCTCGTGCACCGACCAACCACCCACTCAAGGCGCCAGGAGCGAGCTTGATGGACGCCATCACTCCCACGATCGCGCCTGAGACCGCTGTGTCTCGCCAATGCCAGGCCAAGGTGAGCAGGAGCGGAAAAAAGGCAGCCATATTGCCGGAAGCCAGCTGTACACCGATCGCCGGCGCAAGCGCGGTCGCAACGACCGCGCCTCGGAGGCCCGTGCGGTAGACGAGGTAGAAAGTCGTGCCAAGAACGGCTATCCAGACGGCCGCGATCCATAACGCAAAGCCGAATGGCAGTGCCGCGATGGGGCGCCACAGGACGGCGATCGGAGGCGGGGACAAGAGGGCTGCGGGCGAGATCCTTGGATCGATCATGAGCAGACGATCACCTGGTCCGAGGGTGTAGAGATCGTGTCCGGCATTCAAGCGCTCTCCCGCTGCCAGATATGTGACCGCGTCGGTGAACTGGGGCTGGCCGCTCTCCGGACTCGCCATCGCCTGTAGGTAGCGCGCGGCGACGATCACACCCAGGATGCAGGGGATCAGCGCGATCGCAACGCGACGCTTGTTCACGAGTCCGCGCTCAACGCGTCAGTTCCATCGCTACTCCGAGTCGAGCCTGTCGCCCATGCCACCAAACGACGCGATTCGTCAGGCAGGCAACAACATTGGAACGGTGCGCCGCCGCGGGCGCCCATCGAACGGGTGTCGACCGTTTTACGCCTCGCACGTGTCACTTCGTCTCGACGCCGAACGTCGGCATCTGCTCGGAACATCGTGCATCGTATGGCAGGTAGGTCGCGCCGTGAATCAACGAGCCAGGGTTCAGTCCCGCTGCGTCGACCCGGTACGACCCGCCGCTTGGAACGATGTCCGCGGTGATCAGCAGCCGACACCCAGTATCGAAGACCCGGACGGGGCCGAGGACCCTTCCGGTCTGGTCAAACCAGCCAACCCCCATTTGTCCTGGATTCACCAGGTAACCCCAAGATGCAGACTGGCCGGAAACCGAGAAGCGGACGATGACGGCCTCATCGGTGGTGTCTTGGAGGTACATCGATGATTTGGTGAGGCCACCCGTCATCACCGAGATGGAGACGGCAGCCGCGGCCACGCACCCGGCGATCGCGAAAGCGACTCGGACCCCCATCGGTCGGCCCTGAGCGGTCCATGGCGTACCGGCGACTACCAAGGCAAGGGCGATCGATTCACTTCGCACGATCGGCGTGAGCAACACGAGGCCGGCGGCCGCCGCCGCGAACGCGATCCTGGGAGATCGTCGGCCCAGGAACGCCGTAACGCCGAGAGCCACGG
>JANOTJ010000244.1:0-1536 GCA_031416295.1 Chloroflexota bacterium | reverse complement strand
ACTACGATGGCGCGCACTTCCACCTCCCTCAGGAACCGCAGGAGAGACCGTGGCCCGCGCCAAGAGGACCGTCCGCGCCGATGCTCGCCGGCGATACCGCGTCGAGCAGGGCCTCGCGCCCGACCAGTGGGTCGACGACGACGAGGTCGAGGCCTCGACCGATCCGGCAGCTCGAGCCTCGTCCTCTGGCGGCTCGACAAACCGGCCAGTCGCGGGCGCACAGCCGGCGCGCGTCGGGATCTTTGACGCCTTCCGTCGCTCGTTCCGGCCGCTGGACGTGCGCGGCGACCTCGCCGCCCTGCCCGGGATCGCCCTGCACAGCAAGGCACTCTGGGTCCCGCTTGCGCTGACCTTGGTCAGCACCGTGGCGTTCTACATCACCCAGGGCAACGACATCGTCACCCGCTTCGTGTTCTCGTACTTCATCCAGACGCCCGCCATCGGCGGCGTCTTCCTGGCGGGCTTCCTGGCGCCGCGGGCCTCGTGGCTGCTGGGCGTGATCGTGGGCCTCGTGTCAGCGGCCTGTTACGCCTTCCTGATCCTGACCATCTTCTCGGCCGTCGTGGCCGCCGCGCCGACGCCGGGCCTCGCCCAGGACGTCATCCTGTCCGGCTTCGTCCTCTCGCCGGTCCTGGGTGCACTCTTCGCGTCCGCCGCGGCCTGGTACCGCCGGTTCCTGGCAATGTCGAACCCGAACCGACGGCGACAAACCCCTGCTTCGAAGCGCGGCGCCGACGGTCGCAGTCGGGCCGCCAGCCAGAAGGCTCCCGCCCGCCGCTGACCGCCTCCGCCGGCCGGCACCCCCATCGTCGACGGCCGCGCCGCCGGCCCCGGATCGGGGTGCGTGGCGCCGGCGGATTGTCGCGGGATCCCCAAGGCCCCTCGTTGCTCTCCCCGGTTCTGCTCCCACCAGCAGTTCCAGCGGCACGGACCCCATACGGTGCCTGTGCGACCGCACGGGAGGCGCGCTCGCGCTCGATCGCACCGGTGGCCAGCGTGGATTGAGCGTGGATCGGACCACCTGATGCCTCGATGTCGGGGCTCGGGACCGGCTTGTGGCCCCGGTAGGGCCGGATATGACGCCGGTAGGGCCGGATATGACGGTGGGAGCAGAATCGAGGAACGCAACGGCCGATCGCCCGCCTCCCTGCCCCGCCCGCCACTGGCCAGAAGGCCTCCGCCCGCCGCTGACCGGCTCCGGCAATCCGACCGGCCATGTCCTGCGAACTCGAGGGTGGATGCGCTCCGGCGCGTGCTGGTGCGATCGCCGGAATCGGAAGCTCGGGCCGCCATGGCGGTCAAACTCGCGACGTCGTGGGAGCCATCCGTGAACACCGGAGTCGGCCCTTCTGGGTCGGCGCCGGCGTTCCTTTGGCGCCGGCGTTCCTTCAGCCCTGGCGTTCCTTTGGCGCTGGCGTTCCGTCAGCCCAGGCGGCGCATCCCGGCTTGACCCATCTGACGGACACCGCCCGGCTGATCCGGCCCACCGACGGTGGCGGCCACTTCGGGTAGCGGCCGGATCTCGCGCGCCACGAG
>JANOTJ010000243.1:0-2051 GCA_031416295.1 Chloroflexota bacterium | reverse complement strand
CACGCTGTTTCGGTTGATCGACACCCTCCTGGGCGGGGGCGTGACCGCGCTCGGGTCCGATCTGCCCATCCCTGTCGCGGTCGTCGCGGTGGCTGCCGCCGTGGCCGCGTATCACGGCCGGCTGGTCGTGAGGGACCTCCGCCTGGCTTCGGCGGAGCAGCGGACGGTGCTTGCCCAGGTGCCGACGGCTCATACGGTCGAGACGCCCGCGGTCGCCGTCCCCTCGACGACCCTCGAGCTCGTGCTACGCGGACAGGGGGGCGAGGACCTGGAGGCCGTCGCGGCCAGCCTCCGCGAGCATCTCCCCCCGGGCGTGGTACTCGAGAGCGCCTGAGGGCCCAGTCACTCGTGCCGAGTATGGTCGCCAAGCCCGATGCGTCAGCCGAGCGGCGCAGCGTGGCTTCACGTGTCGCGAGCAGCGAGTCGTCCACGATGGGTTCATCGTGTCGGCCCGTCGAGGTTGGACAACCTAGCTGGCGCAGCCGGCTTGCAACGCTCGTCCCTATGCCTCGCCACCGCGATCCCGAACGCATCTATCAGGCGCAGCGCGCCGGGATCTTCGCCCGCCTGACGCAGAACGAGCGCGTCGACCAGCTCGACGTCGAGCATTGGATCGGCCGGTGGGAGCGCGAAGCCGAGACGAACGGGCCGGCGGTCGGCTCGCAGGGGTACTGGGACGCCGCGTGGCGATGGATCGCGGAGAACCGCCGGAAGCATTGAGGAGCCGGCGCCTTACACGCCGACTGCACTCGGGCGGCGCATCAAGACGATGGCCGAACCTGCGAACAGGATCAGCAACAACGTCGCCTCCGCCAGGTCATCCCACCATGGCGTGCCCTTGCCGAACCCATTCACGGCACCGAGCGCCCAGAGCGCGCTCATGGTTGCTCCGAGCAAGCTCACCGCGGGCGCGAGTCGCCGGCCTGTCTTGCCGGCGATCAATGCGCCGATGGCGCCCACCGCTCTGAACGCTGCCGCTGGCAACGCCAGGAAGTTCGGCGCGCCGAGCAGGATCGGCGTACCGATGATGATTGCCGTCGCCGCTCCCAGGATGACCGCCGCCGCTCGGTCGCTCGTGAGCACCACGAGGGCATGGTAGGCCCCCGTCGGCCCGTCGAGGCTGGACACGATGGCCATGTGATCGCGAGGACGGGACCGGAGCGTCGGATGATCTGGAGTCGCCGCGACCCGTCAGACCGGGCACGATCCACCCATAGTGTGTCGCGGCCAAGGCGGCCGCGGATCGTACGATGCGATCCGTGAAACGCACACTCGAACTTGGATTCGGCTATCTCCCAGGCTCAATACGGGTCCGGATCGAGGGGCGACCGGCGCGCGTCGAGGAGCTCGAGCCGGCAGCTGGCACCTTCCAGGTAGAGGCACCCGAGGGGTTCGACGGTGACGTTTCCGTCGACTACCGGCGCACGGTCCACCGAGGGGGGACGGCCAGGCCTGACCGCGTGATCGGGGTCTCCGACGCATGCATCTACTGCGGATCGCGTTCGGACCTGCGCGACGAACACATCATTCCGTACGGCCTCGAAGGTGAGCTTGTCCTCCGGCGGGCCACGTGCGTCGGGGTCGACCCGCGAGAGCGGTCACCGCAGCGCGTCGGCGCTCAGCGGCTCGAGGGAGCCCTCGGGCGCGCACCTTCGCTACGTCGATGCATTCATGCCGGACCGGCCGTCGTCAGCCTTCGAGATGGCACCTGAGATCGAGCAATTCCCCGATCGCGCGACCGTGGTGACGGAATACTTCGAACGCCATCAGCACGGGACGTCGGCGTGACCGACGACGATAACGCGCTGGCTGGAGGATCAGCCCGACCGGTTATGAGCCTCGCAACCGATACGGAACGGGTCGACGTGGACCACGCGGCCCCTGTCGTCCATCGGGGCGACCTTCGTCCGGCCACCGGATTCGCTGTTCTCAGGAGCGGGCCGTGCGGCGAGTGACGCTGAACGAGCCGGCAGATCCGTCGTGTTCGTTGACGGTGGCCACCTCAGCCCGGTGAATGGAGGATGGACGACGGCTCGCGGAGATCGTCGGTC
>JANOTJ010000242.1:0-2738 GCA_031416295.1 Chloroflexota bacterium | reverse complement strand
CGGACGGCAATACGAACGTGCCGCTGCCGGGCGCCGACTCGACGAGGAAGTCGGCCCCCCAGGCGAGTTCCGGGTGCTCCTCGAGGCGCTCGATGCGAAGGCCGGCCTCGACCAGGGCCGTGACGATCTCGCCGAGGCCATTGCAGGTGAAACAGCGTCTGGCCGCGCACGTCGCCGATTGTCGCGACCTCGTGGTCCGTGAGCCTGATTCCGCCGGCCCGGAACCCGGCCAGGTCGTAGAAGGCTCCGTCGCGGTGGACGGCTGTCCAGGCGTCCCAGAGGCGTCGGTTGTCCCCAAAGGCGACCTCGTGCCCGGGGCCTGGCTCGCTCAGCGGAGTGCCCATACGAAGATCACGTCGGGCGACCGATCGGCGGCCCGACAGAAGACGACGATGCTTGCCGCGAGTTCGCGGATCCAGGGCTTCTCCTCGGACGGCAACGGCCCCAGGTCCTCTTCGATCCGGTCGATCCAGCGCCCGGTCAAGCCGTCGAAGGCGCTGTCCGGGATGCGCGCCACGGCCGTCACCCAACCGGGATCCACCCGCTCGATGATCAGCCCCGTGTCGTCACCGTCTTCCGGGCCGTCGAGCTCGAAGCGCGCGTCGAGCAGGTCCACCGGCCCGTCGCCGTCGTAGGCCCCCCGCGCGGCCTCGGAGAACATGTCCAGCCAGGTCGGGTCCATCCCACCACCGAGGGACAGGTGCGCCTCGAACCGGTCACTGTCAGCAAAGGCACCGTGATCACCCGTCCCGACGTGAATCAGCACATCACGGACATCACCGGCGATCAGGTCCATCCGGGCGCCCATCAGCTGCGGTAGCCCGCCTCGCGCAGGAGGGCCGGCAGTTCGGTCGGCGAGCCCGCGACCCGGAACCCTGCGGCCTCGAGCGCCTCGACCTTCGAGGCGGCGGTGCCCGCGCCACCGGAGATGATCGCCCCGGCGTGGCCCATGCGCTTGCCCTCGGGCGCCGTCCGACCGGCGATGAATGCGACCTTGGGCACGTCGCGCAGGTGGTCGGCGGCCCACGCAGCGGCAGTCTCCTCGGCGGCCCCGCCGATCTCACCGATGAGCACGATCGCGTCCGTCTCGTCGTCGGCAGCGAACAACTGGAGGACATCGAGGAAGGTGGTGCCGATGATCGGGTCGCCTCCGATGCCCACGCACGTGGACTGGCCGAGGCCGGCGTCGCTCATCGCCTGCACGGCCTCGTAGGTCAGCGTCCCCGAACGACTGACCACCCCGACGCGGCCCTCACGATGGATCGAGCCCGGGATGATGCCGACCTTGGCCCGACCGGGCGACGTGGCGCCCGGGCAGTTCGGGCCGATCAGGCGGGCGCCCATCGTGCGCACCATGTCCACCGCCGGGATCATGTCCAGGGCGGGAATACCCTCGGTGATGCAGAAGATCGTGGAGATGCCGCTGGCTGCAGCCTCCATCACCGCGTCCGGGGCGCCCGCCGCCGGGACGAAGATCAACGAGGTGTTGGCGCCGGTCTGTTCGACCGCTTCGCGCACCGTGTCGAAGACCGGGACCGTGCCGTCCAGGGCGGTCTGGCCGCCCTTGCCCGGCGTCACGCCCGCGACGACGCTGGTGCCGTAGGCCCTGCACGCCGTGGCGTGGAAGGTGCCCTCGCGCCCGGTGATGCCCTGGACCAGGAGGCGCGTCTCGAGTCCGACGAGGATGCTCATGCCGCAGTCCCCGCCGCTCGCGAGGCTTCGACGGCCTTGGCGGCCGCTTCGTCCAGCGATCCCGCCGTCTGGAAGCGTGCCTCCTCGAGCAGGACGGCGGCCTCGGCGGCATTGGTGCCCACGATCCGGACGACCATCGGGACCTCGCGGGTCTGCTGGGCGCGAGCCTCGATGAGCCCGCGAGCGACCTCATCGCCGCGGGTGATGCCGCCGAAGATGTTCACCAGGATGGCGTTGACCTTTGGGTCGGCCAGGATGAGCGCCATCGCCGCGGCCACCTTGTCGGCCCGGGCGCCGCCGCCGATGTCCAGGAAGTTGGCGGGCTCGCCGCCGGCTCGCTTGACAAGGTCCATCGTGGTCATCGCCAGGCCCGCGCCGTTGACCATGCAGCCGATCGTCCCATCGAGCTTGATGAACGTGAGCCCGGCTTCGCGGGCGGCCCTGTCCTCGGGCGCCTCCTCGTCGGGGTCGCGCAGCTCCTCGAGCCCTGGGTGGCGGTCGAGGGCCGAGTCATCCAGGGTGATTTTCGCATCCAGGCACACGAGCTTCTCGACCGGTGTGCCGTCGGGCGCCGTTTCGCGAACGATAGCCAGGGGGTTGATCTCCACGAGGTCGGCGTCGTAGGCCCTCATCGTGGTCACGAGGCCCCTGGCGATCCGGACCGCGTCCTTCTGGTGGGCGCCAAGGCCCATCGCGAAGGCGAGCTCCCGGGCCTGGTAGTCCAGGAGTCCGAGGCGCGGGTCGGCGTGCACCCGGATGATCGCGTCCGGGTTCGCCGCCGCGACGGTCTCGATCTCCACACCGCCCTCCGCGGAGCCCATCACCAGGATGCCCCGCTCGGCGCGGTCAAGGACGGTGGCGAGGTAGAACTCCTTGACGATGTCGGCGGCCGGCCCGACCAGGACCTTGCGCACGGTCATGCCCTTGATGTCCATGCCCAGGATGGAGCCGGCGATCAACTCGGCCTGTTCGGGGAAGCCGGCGAGCTTCACCCCGCCCGCCTTGCCGCGGCCGCCGACCAGGACCTGGGCCTTGATGACGACCTG
>JANOTJ010000241.1:0-4682 GCA_031416295.1 Chloroflexota bacterium | reverse complement strand
CCTGCTCTACCGACGCACGCCCGATGGCAGCGTGGAGGTCCTGCTGGGGCACCCTGGGGGACCCATCTGGGCGAACCGCGACGAGGGTGTCTGGAGCGTGCCCAAGGGCGAGTACGAGCCGGACGAGACGGCCTGGGACGTCGCCCGGCGTGAATTCGAGGAAGAGACCGGGCACCGGGCCCCTGACGAAGCGCCGATCGACCTCGGTGAGATCCGCCAGAAGGGCGGCAAGCTCGTCGTCGCATTTGCGCTCCAGGGCGACCTGGACCCGACCGTGGCGCACAGCAACACCTTCGAATTCGAATGGCCTCCACGCTCCGGGCAGTCCATCACCATCCCGGAGCTCGATCGGGTGACCTGGTTCGGGCCGGACGAGGCGCGACGCCGGATCAAGGACTCGCAGATCCCGTTCGTTGACCGGCTGGTCGCGGCGTTGTCCAGCGCCTGACCACGCGACGCGGTCGAATGGTTCCGGACGCTCCTGCACGCTGGACGCGGCTGATACGCTGCCAGGGTCCGGTGGCCCCGGGCGCTTCTGCGCTTGGCGCATTGAGGAACAAGTGTTCGTTGGTCGGGCACGCGAGCTCGCGGCGATCGCGGAGATGGTCGCCCTCGTGACCAAGGGCGGCGTGCCGGGCGGCTTGCTCGTTGTCGGGAACCCCGGCCTGGGAAAGAGCAGCCTCCTCGAGGAAGCCCGCTCGCGCCTCAAGACAGGCCATCACCTCGCGATGGTCGGTTATGAGGCTGAGCGAAACGTGCCGCTGGCAGCCGCGACGGGGCTGCTGCGATCACTCTCCGGCCAGCGGGACTGGGGTTCCTCGCTTCTGTCGGACTCGTCCGCCGACAGCGCGACGACGCTCGAGCCGGTCAGGATCTTCGAGGCCGCCCATCTAGCGGTCGACCGATTGGGGCCCGTCCTGCTCATCGTCGACGACCTTCAATGGGTCGACGATCTCTCCCTTGCCCTCTGCCACTACCTCGTTCGAGCGGCATCGACATCCGCCCGCCCGATCGCTCTCCTGGCAGCGTCACGCCCGTCTGCCGCGACGAGCAGTTTCGCCAGCTCACTGGACCAGCTCCTGGGGCGCTCCGACCGGTTCACGGTCCTGGAGCTCGGTCCGCTTGCACGCGAGGAGGGCATCAGCCTCGTCGCCGGGCTGGCCCCAACGATTCCCCCCGACCTCGCCGCAGACCTCTGGCATCAGGTCGCCGGCTCTCCGTTCTGGTTGGAGGCGCTCGCACGTGCCAACACCGGGAGGCTCCAACCAGGCGAGATCGTCGCCCGGCGTCTGCGAGGCCTGACAGTCGACGCGTCGGCCGCCCTTGCCGCACTGGCCATCGTCGCCAGGCCGATGTCGCTCGGGGAGCTGGCCCATCTGCAAGAGTGGCCGGAGCCTCGGGCCCAAGGTGCGGTTGCTGAGGTCGTCGATCGGGGACTCGCGGTGGACCTGCCCGGCGGCATTGCCTTGTCCCACGACCTCATCCGGTCCGCCGTATCGGACCGTCTCCCGGCGGTGGCCCAGCTGGCCCTCCACCGGCGACTTGCCGGCCTCCTGGAGGCCGGTGCCGGCGACGATGTCCAGATGCTCCGCGTGGCCCTTGAGCATCGCCGTGCCGGACGGCTTCCGACGTTCGACCTCGCGCTCCGATTGGCGCGTTCGCCGCGCCGCCGATGGCTCGGGACCGATGGTCTCCGGGAGCTGGCGGAGATCGCGCGGGAAGCAGATCCGGTACACGACGCCAAGGAGACACTTCAGGAAGCGGTCGCCGAGTTGGCCTCGGAACTGAGGGATCATCCGTTCGCGTTGGAGTCATGGGTCGCGCTGGCCGATGCCACGATCGACGGCCGCCGCCGCCAGCTCGCGCTGCTGGGGGCAGCCAGAGAGGCGTATCACCTTGACCGTAGGGCCGAAGCCCGTTCGTACATCGCCAGGTGCCGCGCAGAGCGCGGCGCCACGCAGACCACTCGGCTCGCCCTCGATGCTCTCGAGGCCCAAGTGATCTTCTGGTGGGCAGAGGGCCAGGTGGCGGACGGGTGGTCGATCGCCCGGCGGACGGTGCGGGCCGCGCGGCGCATAGCTCGGGAAGCGGGTGGCCCCGAGCGGCTCGGTGAGGCGAGACCGGCCTACATCCAGGCGCTGAGCGCAGGGTTCTTTGCCGCAGTTCAGACATACGACCTGCGGGCGATGACCAGGATCGCGGATGAGTTGATCGTCGCGTCACGAGGCTTCGACGAGATCGCACACCTCGACGCGGTCATCGCCAGCGTGTTGGCACTGCGCGAAGGCGGGCGCCTCCTTGACGCCGAAGCTCGTGTCCGCGGCGCCTGGAACGAAGCCCGCCAACGTCACCTCTCGTCCGCCGCCATCGATGCGGGCTGCATGCTCGCCCGCATTCTGCGCGACCTCGGGCGGCTCGACGAGGCTGCGGCGATCGCGGCCGATGCCACAGCCATCTCCGGTCGAACAGGCGAGCCTGGCCGTTTTCGTGCCTTCTTTCGCACGGTGGCCAGTGAACTGGAATTGTCCCGGGGTGACTGGCGTCAGTCTGTCACCTCGTTGCACGCGGTGGCTGAGGCGACATCGAATGCGCACGAGGCACAGACGATCTACCAGAGCCTCGCTCGGGGTTTCGCCCGGTTCGGGACAGCGGAGGATGGGCCGGCCATCCTGAGGTATGTCACCGAGGGGCGGCGTCTCGCCGAAGCTGCGGGCTGCGCTCGCTGCCGCCTGGAGAACGAGCTCGTGGCCGCGGAGACGCTGGTTCGGGTTGGACGGACTTCGGAGGCGCGGCGCACCATCGGAACGTGGGATCGCGAAAGGCCGATCCCGTATCCGGCCGACGCGTTCCAGCGACGCCGACTCGAAGCCCTGCTCGTCTCTTGCGAGAGCGATGCGACCACGGGCGTGGAGCTGCTCTCGTCCGTGGTCGACGAGGCCGACCGGCTCGAGCGCGGCTACGACAGCCTCTGGGCGCGGTTGGATCGGGCCAGGGCATTCGTTGCCCTGGATAAGGGCCGGGCCGCCGACGCGTTCCGCGACGTCGCGGAGCGAGGCGATCGGATGGGCGCCCGGAACGAGGCTCAACTGGCTGAGCAGGCCCTTCGGGCGCTGGGGGTACGGACGTGGCGACGAGGCCCGTCCTCTTCGATAGGCTGGGCGATGGACCGCCTCAGCGAGCGGGAGCTCGCTATCGCCCGCCTCGTGGCTGGGGGCGCCTCAAACCCGGAGATCGCCGCTCAACTGTTCCTTTCTCGAAAGACGGTCGAGCGGCACGTCTCCAACGTCCTGGCCAAGCTCGGCGTCCGCAACCGAACCGAGCTGGCGGCAACGCTGGGTTCCGCGCCCGCGACGCCCACTCCCTGACCTCCCGCGGATCGAGTGCCAGTTTGAGGGAGTTCACCGATGAACTGGGGGAGAGGCTGCCCGTAGCGTGACTCCTGAGATCGCCGCCGGCGATCGGGAGTGAGGAGTCCGGCAATGTCTACATCCACAGACGCGCGGGCGACGGCCGTCCACAACCCCATTCGATGGTTCATGGCAGGAGCCGCGATGACCCTGGTCGCGGGCGCCCTTGCGGGCGGTGTTGCCATGGCCAATCTCCTCCCAGCCACGCAGCCAGACGAACTGGGAAGCGTGCCAGCGGCCGGTTCGCTGCTCGATGAGGGCTTGCGAATGCACCGGAAAGACGAGATCGACTCCGGTCGGGCCAGCGCCGATGCTGGTCTCGTCTGGAACCTGACCGACCACCGGAAAGGCGAGATCGACTCCGAAAGGTGATCTCCCGCGCAGCGACAGCCTCGGCCTCGCGCCAGGCTGTCCTGCGCGACGCGTACATGAGATGCGCCGAGTCTCTGAGCCTGCTTGGGTGAAGGCGCTGGGAATATCGGGACGGTAATCTCACGCGATGACTGCTTCCCTCACCAAGCGCCCGCCGTGGACCGTCCGGGTCGCCAACTTCAGTGCTGCGCACCGCTGGCGCGTCGTGGGTCTGTGGTTCGTCGCCACGATCGGTCTCTTCCTTGCCAGCCTGGCTGCCGGTGGGACCGCGGCGGAGAACGCGGTTTCCGACGACGGTGGGCCCACGTACGAATCCCGCCGGGCGTATGACGTCTTCAACGCCTCCGGGACGACGGAGACGACACAGCGCCTCTTCCTCATCGTCTCATCCGACGCTGGGACCGTGGACGAACCCACCGTCAGGGCCTCCTTCACGGACATCGTGGCCCGGACGGCGGCGCTCACCTCCACCATCGATGGCAGCTCCGTCGTCACCTTCGAGAACGTCATCGATCCGCTCCTGGCGCCGGCCGAAGCCGGGCTCGTCTCGCCCGACCGGACGACCGTCCGCATCGTGGCGACCTTCCCGGGCGATAGGCCGTCCGCCAGTGACCGTCTCCAACCCGTGCCGGCCTTCCTGGACGAGCTGCGGGCCGCCCATCCTGATCTGCGCATCCACGCCCTCAACAACACGCTCGCCAACGACGATATCTCCACCCTCGTCAACGACGACCTTGACGCGTCCCTCCGGATCACGATCCCGCTGACCTTCGCGATCCTGATGGTGGCCTTCGGGGCGGCCGTGGCCGCGTTCGTGCCGCTGGTCCTGGCGGTCACCTCGTTGCTCGCCGCGTTCGGCGTCCTTGGCCTGTACAGCCAGTTCGTGTCGCCGGTCAGCCCGTA
>JANOTJ010000240.1:0-3317 GCA_031416295.1 Chloroflexota bacterium | reverse complement strand
CACCTGGACCCAGCGCAAGCTGATCGACAGCGGGCGCTACTTCTACGCCTTCGACGCCGACGTGGCGCCCGACGGCACGGTCTACCTGAGCCAGAGCGCGATCACCTACGGCAGTAACGGCAGCATCAGCGCACCGATCGAGCATCGGGTGCTCATCTCGCGCGATCGTGGCGTGACCTTCGAGGATCGCCTGGTGGCCACCGTCCAGCCGGGTCCCGTGTGCGATGCGGCCGGTTGCTCGCCCGACTTCTATACCGGACACACGGCGCTGTCCGTGGACGCCACGGGCGCCATCTCGATGCTCACCGATGGCGCCCCGACGGTCGGCGCTCCGCAGGTCGTGAGTGCCTGGCGCTCGACCAACGGCGGTCTGACCTTCGCGGGTCCGGTCGCCATATCAGCGACTGGCGAACACGCCACGGCACCCGCGATGGAGTCCCGCGGCAACGGCGACGTCCGGGCGTTCTGGTACCAGACCAACGGCGGCAGTGACGACGCCTGGAACGTCTGGTATCGACGCTCGTCGGATGGCGGCGCGACATGGACGGCCGCGGTCAAGATCTCCGATGCGACAGGCGGCGCGGCCTACAAGTCAGCCGCCGGCTTCGGCGAGCTGTACGGCGACTACGGGGAGCTGGCGATCACCAGCGCGGGCAAGGCTATCGGGATCTGGGGCGAAGGCTTCAGCTGGGACGGCCCGGGCGGCTCCTGGCTCAACCGCGAGACCTGAGCGCCGCCAGCAGCGACGGGGCGTCCAGGGCGACGCCGTCGGGGAGGCCCAGCGCGCGCGCGATCCGGGCGGCGGGCGGCGGCGTCAGCCCGGTCGAGGCCAACAGCTCGGCGTTCCCGCCGCCGAGCACCGCCCCGGGCGGCCCGTCCGCGACGACCTCGCCGCGGCGCATCACGACGATCCGGTCGAAGCTGGTCGCCGCGAACTCCATGTCGTGGGTGATGGCGATGACGGTCCGGCCGGCGTCGCGCAGCGCGCGGATGACTTCGCCGACGCGGGCGACGCCATCGGGATCCTGGCCGGCGGTCGGCTCGTCCAGGACGACGATCGCTGGATCCGTGGCCAGGACCGAGGCGAGTGCGACCAGTTTCCGTTGCGACAGGTCGAGGTCGTACGGGTTGGTCGTGCGCTGACCGGCCAGGCCGACCGCGCCCAGCGCGACATCGACGAGCCTGCCCGTGATCGTCGCATCGAAGCCGATGTTCCGCGGCCCGAAGCCGACCTCGCGCTCGACGCTTCGCTCGAAGAGCTGGTCGTCGGGGCTCTGGAACACGAACCCGACCGTCGCGGCAAGCTCGTCCACGCGTCGGCCGGCGATGCTCGCGCCATCGATGCGCACGTCGCCCTCGGCGGGACGGAGCAGGCCGTTGGCGTGCTTGACGAGCGTCGTCTTGCCTGACCCGTTCTGGCCGAGGATCGCGACGGCCTCGCCGGGCCGGAATACCAGGGAGACGCCACGGACCGCCTCGACGTCGTTGGGGTAGCGGTGGACGAGCTTCTCGATGGTCAGGGTGGCGGGCGTGCGATGACGGACCTCGGCCCAGGGCGTCGTGCTGGCGGCCGTCGGCGCTACTCCAGCGCCGTTCGTCCGTGGCACCCCGCCCGCCGCCGACAGTGAACCTCCAAGCCCTCGCAGGGCACTGACGATCGACGGTTCATCGAACGCCTGCGCAGGGTCGAGACCTGCGGCCTCGGCCAGCAGGACCAGGGTCGGCGCCGGCAGGCCGACGGGCGCCCTGGCCGCCGATCCGAGGGCCGACCCGGGTACACCGTCCGCGACCACCTGACCACCCTCAAGCAGGAGCACCCGGTCGAGGTGCCCGAGGACGGTCGGATCGTGCTCGACGCAGAGAATGGCCGTCCCGCCGGCGGCCAGCTCGTCGAGCAGGCTGGCGACGTCGGCGGTGCCCGCCGGGTCCAGCTGCGCCGTCGGCTCGTCGAGCACGAGGACCTGGGTGCCCATGGTCACGATGCTCGCGATGGCGACCCGCTGCTGCTCACCGCCGGACAGGGCGAACGGCTCGCGCTCGGCAAGGTGGGCGATGCCCAGGCGATCCAGGACCGCATCGATGCGCCCGTCCATCTCCTCGCGGGGGACACCCAGGTTCTCCAGTCCGAAGGCCAGTTCTTCGCGGACGGTCTGCTTGGAGGCGGACAGCTGGTTGGCGGGCGTCGCGAACACGATGCCGACCCGGCCGAGCAGGGCATCCGGTGTCAGATTCGTGGCGTCCACCCCGGTCACCGTGACGGAGCCGTCGAGCGTCGCTCGGACGACGCGCGGAACGAACCCGCCCGCCACCAATGCCAGCGTGGACTTGCCGGCCCCGGTCCGACCGGTCACCCCGACTCGCTCACCGGCAGCCACGGTGATCCCCACGCCGTCGAGGGCGGGTTCACGCCGGCCCGGGTAGCGCACGCGCACCCCTGCGAGGTGCAGCGCTTCGACGCGCTCGCTCATCGGCCCAGCACGCCGGTGACGGCCACGATGACGATGGCGAGGCACAGGACGAGCAGGGCCCGACGCAACCATCGGTCGGTGGGGGAGTCGGCGACGATCCGGTAGGCGGTCCGACCAGAGCGTGCCCCGAAGCCGCGGGCCTCCAGCGCGAAGGTCCGCTCGCGGACGTCGATGAGCGAGCCGAGCAGGACCGGGCCGATGAGCGGCACGAGTGCGCGCAGTCGGCGGACCACGGAACCCTCGATGCGCAGGCCGCGCGCCTGCTGGGCCTCCAGGATGGAACCGGCTCGGGCCTGCATCCGGGGCACCATCTGGACCGCCGAGAGGATGACGAAGGCGATCCGATGGCTGGCCCCGCGCGCGACCATCGCCTCCAGCAGATCGTCGGCGAGGGTCGTGAACAGGAACAGGACGGAGGCCAGGAACGCGACCAGCACCCGACCTGCGGAGATGAGCCCGAAGCTCAGGCCCTCGCGGGTCACGGCCAGCGGCCCGAGTTCCAGGAGCCGGTCCGTGGCCCCCGGGAAGAACAGCGAGTTGACCACGAGGATGGAGGTCAGGAGCAGGGCCGGGATGCGCATCGCGCGGGCGAGCGACGGCAGCAGCCCGGCGCTCCACGCAGCGACCGCGAGTCCCGCCGCGAGCAGTGGCAGGACCAGCGGCGGCAGCAGGAACGTGGCGAGCAGGACGGCCGCCAGGGCGACGGCCTTGGTCAGCGGATGCCGATGGTGCAGCCAGCTCGAGCCCGCGAGGAAATAGCCTGTGGTCGCCGACATCCCTCGCTCGTGCTGGTCGCTGCGGCGGCGCCGGTCAGTCGGCCACGGTCGACTCGCCGCGGCTGAACATCGT
>JANOTJ010000239.1:0-7652 GCA_031416295.1 Chloroflexota bacterium | reverse complement strand
CGCCCGGGCGGCGTACTCGCCCAGCGCCCCGATCCCGGAGCAAGCCGCCCATTCGGATGCGACGACCTCGGCGGTCCGTTCACTGTTCGCGGTCGTCGAGGCCTATCCGGACCTGCGCAGTGCGACCAATGTCCTGGACCTGCAGCACGAGATCGAACGACTCGAATCGATGATCGCGGACCGGCGCGAGCTGTATAACGACCAGGTCTACCGCTACGACACGCGCATCGCGACGTGGCCGACGCTGCCCCTGGCCTGGGTCCTCGGCTGGATGCCGCGCGACTACTTCAAGGCACGACCCGAGGAGACGGCACGGCCCGACGTGTCCCTCGACATCCCCGACGATCGGCCCGGGAGCGACGAGCGGCCCGGGAGGCCCGGGAGGCCCGCATGAGCGACGACGAGATCGAACGCCAGATATGGCTCGTCCGCCATGGCGAGACGGAATGGGCACGCCTGGGCCGGCATACCGGTCGGACCGATATCCCGCTCACGGAGACTGGCCGGGAACAGGCGCGGTCGCTCGGAAGGCGGCTCGTCGGGCGGTCCTTCGCGCTGGTCGCCAAGAGTCCCCTGTCGCGGGCTGCGGACACCGCGGCCCTGGCCGGGTTCGGCGAGCGGGCCGTCCCGGACGAGGATCTCCTCGAGTGGGACTACGGGGCACTCGAGGGCCGGCTGACCGCAGATATCCGCCTCGACTTCCCGGACTGGTCCATCTGGACCGGGCCGTGGCCCGATGGCGAGTCGGCCGACGACGTCGGCGCCCGGGCCGATCGGGTCATCGAGCGCTGTCGCTCGGCCGAGGTGACAGGCGACGCGCTGCTGTTCGCCCACGGCCACCTGCTGCGCGTCGTCGCCGCGCGCTGGCTGGGTCTGCCCGCTGCGTCCGGCGGGCTGTTCGCGTTGTCCACCGGGACCCTGTCCATCCTCGGCTGGGATCGCGGTCGGCCGGTCATCGAGACCTGGAACGACAGCGGCCACCTGTGACCATCCCGGATCCCGCCGCTCACTCGTCCGGCGCGGCGAGGTAGTCGATCAGCCAGGCCTCGTCGAGGTCGCCGAACGGCTGCGGCGCCCCGGGCACGGTCCAGACGTGGATCATCTCGGTGGTGAGCGGCAGGTCGAACGAGCCTACCGGACAGCTCCCCAGGGGTGAGAGGATGCCCGTGATGGACGGCGGCAGGAGGGCGATGCAGACGTGCTCGTGGCCGTGCCAGATGGTCAGCGGCCCGCCCACGGTCGGACCGGCCTCGCCGATGCCGTCCATGAGGAACATCGCTCCGACCAGGACCTGTCGACCATCGGGCGCCTCGGCATAGACCAGCGTCTCGGGCCGTTCCGGATCGAGCGTCCGGCCATCGCCCTCGTAGGCGGCATTCCCGGCGTGGAAGTCACGACCGCCCATGCCCGCGACGTCATAGCCGGCGGCTCCAGCCACTGCCGGATCCGCGAACGGTGCGATGCCGCGCACGACCGCGTCATGCAGGGTCTGCGCGGCAGCTCGCTCGCCCTCCGTCGGTTCGAGGTCCAGCGGGATGGTCATGAGCATGCCGGGCGCCGGCACAGCGCCGTGGCCGTCGTCACCCGTCTCGTGGCTCGCCACGGACGCAAGCGCATCCGCACCACCGGCCGCGAGGCCCGCCGAAGCCCAGGCAGCGACATCGGTCAGGACGACGAGGGCCACGATCAGGCCCGCTGCGGACCAGCTCCGAACGCGCCGACCGGGGATCGGCCGGATGATGAGTGCAAGCGCACCGATCTCGACGAGCTTGGTCGCGATCCCGAGCTGATCCGGCGCCTCACCGCTCAGCAATGCGGCCCAGTAGGCCACGAGCGAACCCAGCAGGACCGCCACGGCGAGGCCCCGCCACGACCGGCCGAGCGCCATCCGCGCCACGGCCACGACCAGGAGCGCGACCTGGACCAGGAACGCGGCCCGGAGCCCGGATTCGGCATGGCCTGCGTCCGCGGCGAGTCCTGCGTGGGCCGCGGCGCTCATCAGCAGCAGCCACACGATGGCCCTGGACGTGAGCGGCAGGGCCCGATACCCGTCGAGCATGCGACGGAGCCGGGAGCGGCCAGCGTCCCGACGGGCCGCGGCCGTCGCGATGATCCAGCCGAAGAGTGGTACAGCGAGGACGAGGAGCAATGCCCCGATGTGCCCACCGGCGAGGTCGTACAGCGGGCTGCCCACGGCGGTCACGCGGCACCGCTACGCACGAGCGCGATGACCACGAGCGGGGCGACCAGGCGGGTCAGGAACGTGACCAGTCCGATGGGCGCTCCGGTGAAGACGATCGAAAGCAGCAGGTCGATGATGCCGGTGGCGATCACCGCCGCCTCGGCGATGACCGTCCAGCGCCGCACGCGGCGGCCGGGACCAGCCGGCCCGCCCAGGCGCGCGGCCGTGGCCAGGGTCGCGACCGCTGACGCCGCGGTGAGGGCGAAACCGACCCCGGCCGCAGGTCCGAATGCGGCGGCGAACAGCGCCGCCTCGATCGTACCGGCGACGAGGATGGCGCCCTGGACGAGGACGATGGTCCGGGCGAGGTCGATGGCGCCGCCCCGGAGCGGCGCGCTGACGAAGGTATCCATGCCGCGCAGCGTCGCGGGTGACGATGAGCGGCGCCTGTGGCGCGCATGAGAAGTCGATGAATCGGTGGGACCGCCCGACCGCCCGATCGCCCTCGCGCAGGCGCTCTCGCTCAGGCGCTCTCGCGCAGGCGCTCTCGCTCAGGCGACCGCGGCCGGGAGCGTGACCGTGATCCTGGCCCCACCCTCCGGGCGGGTCGCCGCCTCGATCTGCCCGCCGTGATCGAGCACGATCGCACGGCCGATGGCCAGGCCGAGACCGGCTCCCGGGCCCGAGCGCGCCTGGTCGGCCCGGTGGAAGCGCTCGAAGATCGCCATTTCCTCGCCGACCGGGATGCCCAGACCCTCGTCGTCCACGGTCAGCGTCACCCGCCCGTCGGCCGCGCCGATCGTGACCGTCAGCGCACCGGCGCCGTGGCGCAGACCGTTGTCCACGAGGATCCAGACGAGGCGGGTCAGCGCATCCGGATCGCCCTCGACGATCGCGGCGCCCGAGTCGACTGCTCGGACCGGACGTTCGGTCCGACCGGCGACGCGGGCCACGTTCGAGGCCACGACGGCCAGATCCATCGGCCGCCGCTCACGAAGGGCGCCCGCGCCCGTGCCTGGATCGGATCGGGCCAGCAGCAGCAGGTCGTCCACGAGCCGGCTCAATCGTTCCGCCTCGGCCTCGATGTCGACCACCGCATCGGAGCGGTCGATGGGCGAGGCATCCGGGCGATCGCGCAGGAACCCGGCGTTCGCCCGGATCGACGTCAGCGGCGTGCGCAGCTCATGGCTGGCATCGGCGACGAACCGGCGTTGTGCGGCGAGCGCCCCCTCGAGGGCCGCCTGCGCCCCCTCGACCCGCTCCAGCATGCCGTTGAAGCTCGCGGTCAGCGCCCCGACCTCGTCGCGTGTCCGGACCGGCGGCAACCGCCTCGACAGGTCCCCGGTTCGGGCGATCTCATCGGCGGTGACGGCCAGGGTCCGCAACGGCCGCAGCGCCCGACCGACGACCAGGAACGTGACGATGGCGACAGCGATGATGGCGATGACGGCCGCGATCACGAGGAACGCCCGAAGGCCGGTGATCTGCGCCTCGATGAAGGCCGTCGAGCGGCCAGCCACGGCCACGCCCGTCTCCCCGCCCCTGGTCCAGGTCCGGGCGGCGACGAGCGCGGTGAGCCCCGGGCCAAGGTCGATGGTCGCGCTCGAACGGCCCGTCCGGAGCGCCTCCACGATGACCGCCGCGGGGATCGAGGGCGGAGCCCCGTCCAGTGCGGCGGTGGCGTAGCGAACGGCGCCAGCGGCATCCAGGATGAGGGTGAACGGCTCGGTCGACGTGGCGAGATCGGCCCTGGTCAGCGGCTCGCGACCGGCCAGCGTCGCCGGGTCCACGCCCTCCGCCGCGGCCGCCGTGATCGTCGCGAGATCGTCCAGCAGCGCGGCCTGCTCATCGTCCACGCCGCGCGCCAGGGCGCCCGCGAGCAAGACGGCGAAGATGATCATGCCCAGGGTCGCGACCCCGATGCCGTACAGGACCAGGCGGCGGCGGATTCGCATCGGTTCGGCGTCCCTCGCTCAGCCGTCGCGCAGGACGTAGCCGACGCCCCGGACCGTATGCAGCAGCCGGCTTCCCCCGCCACCCTCCAGCTCACGGCGCAGGTACCCGACGTAGACATCGACGACATTGCTCGCATTCTCGGCATCCGTGCCCCAGACCGCGTCCAGCAGCCGGTCGCGATCGAGCACGACCCGCGGGTTGCGCAGGAAGTGCTCGAGCAGGCTGAACGCCGTCGTCGAGAGGGCCAGGACGCGGTCGTCGCGACGGACTTCGTGGGCTCCGATGTCCATGGTCACATCGGCGAACGCCAGGCGCTGGCGATCCGACGTCCCGTGGCGGCGCAACAGGGAACGCACGCGGGCGAGCAGCTCCTCGTACGCGAACGGCTTCACCAGATAGTCGTCGGCGCCGGCATCCAGGCCCGCCACGCGGTCGTCCACGGCGTCGCGCGCGGTCAGCATGAGGATCGGCAGGCCGGCATCGGCCGCGCGCAGGCGCCTGGCGACCTCGACCCCGTCGAGCCCCGGGAGCATCCGGTCCAGGACCACGAGGTCCGGCGTCTCGTCCCGACAGGCGGCCAGCGCCCTAGGCCCGTCGATCGCGACCTCGACCCGATAGCCCTCATACACGAGTGCCCGGCGCACGGACGCGGCGATCCGTGGGTCGTCATCCACGACGAGGATGCGGGCCACGCTGGTGCGGTCAGCGGTCATGCCGCCATGATGGCAGGGCGTGTCGTTGGAGATGGCTCCGGCGGTAAGACCGGAACGGGCGGGATGGTACGGTGCGCGCATGAGCACATCATTGCTGGACGACGCCTTTGCGCACCACGTTTGGGCGACCCTGCGCCTGGTCGATACCTGCCGCTCGCCTAGCACTTAGCCCGCGAAGGTCGTCTCGAAGCGGCCTTCGTTCAGCTTCCTGTTCCGGTCGGGACGAAGCGCGCCGTTGCGAGCCATGTCCTACTCCCGGACCAGGGTCGGGTGGAGCGCCGCGAGCGAGTTCTGGCCCCAGAACTAAGGCGATGGGGCTGAAGCTGAACGTCGTAGATTGCCAAATCTCAGCCCTTGATCTGGTCCCAGAGGCCAGGTAGTAGCCGCGCAGAACTGCCGCGAGGGTGATTTTCTCCCAGCGAGCCTTGGCCTTGATCGCGTCCAGCGTCTCAGGATCGAGGAGGCAAGCAGGTCGCGAAGTTTCTTGACGTTGAAGGTGCCCATGGAACGTGCTCCAGTTCATGCACTCCCGAAATCGAATTGGGCCGGATACGGAGATGGCGACATCGCAATCGCCGACCAGCGGACCATCGGTTGGCACGCCCCGGGCGTCAAGGTGGATGCGCGTCCATCCGGTCGCTTCACGACGGCCGGCGCCTGTCCCACCACGAGCGCTGCGCCGAGCAGCGAGAGGACCCCGATACCGCCGGAGATGGCTGCGTCTCAAGGGCGCCCAGGCTAGAGTCACTTCGTCGGTCACGGTTCACATGGTTGACGCTCTATCCACCGTGGATATAGTTGGCACATGGCACCCCGCCGAAACACGGCCCTAGCTGCGGACACTCTCCGAATGAATCGCCACGTCGGGGTGTTTTGCGGCTTGCGCCCAGCCTACCCGGATGCGTTCCGATCGGCCTACGGCGATGAGATGACGCGCTTGTTCGCCGACCAGATTCGCGATGCCCGAGGTTCCGGGCGTCGCCTCGCAGTCGCGCGCCTTTGGGCCGATCGAGCCAATGAATGTTTCATCCTAGGGCTCTCCATTGGAGGTCCGGATGGCTCGGTCGACCGGAACCACCGGTGCCTCGGCGTCTGCCAGCCACATGGCTCAACACAACCCGCGAAGACCGATGTCTGAACACGACCCCCTTCCTGAGTTCGACCTCTACGGGGAACTCGGGGTGGAGCCAGATGCCGACCGAGCGACCATTGAGCGTGCATGGCGGGCAGCCGTGGCGGCGGCCCATCCTGACCGTGCCGGTCCCGATGATGGCCGGGCGGCTACGGATCAGACGGCCCGGCTCAACATCGCTCGAGACTGGCTCGTCGATCCGGTCCGTCGCCAACGGTACGACTCGCTCCGCCGCCCCAGCCCCGACATTCCGCTACCGACGGTCAATCCCATGGGATCGTGGCCAAGTCGGCCATCAGCGACCCGCCGGCATCTTTCGCTCGTCAATCGCCTCCCCGTCGCGGTCGGCGTCATGGCCATGGTCTTGACCTTGCTCGTCGGAGTCGGCTCGAACGTCGTGACGATCGTCCTGTTCGACCTTGGCGCGGTCACCCTCGCCTACTACAGCATCCTGGCCCTGGTCGGCGCGGCGTATCGCCGCTCGAGGAACTGACCGCTGTCGACCTCGACTGACGACAAAGGGCACCCGCGAGCCCCCGTGATCCAGATCAACGAGGTGTCGAAGACGTTCGGCAAAGGCCGCCCGCCGGCCCTCGCCGATGTCAGCCTCGACATCCCGGAGGGCGCATTCGTGGCGCTGGTTGGACCAAACGGCGCCGGGAAGTCGACGCTGCTCCGATGCCTGTTGGGCTACGAACGGGTGTCGGCGGGTTCGATCAGGATCCTGGGCATCGATCCGCAGCGCCATCGGGATGCCGCCATGCGCAACGTCGGCTACGTGGGCCAGGCGGCCGCTCTCTACCCCGATCTCACGGTGGGCGCGCATCTCGACCTTGCGGCCGGCTTGCGCAAGTCCTTCGATCGCGACAGTTCCCGTCGACGCCTCGTTGATCTCGGGATCGACGCCTCATTGCGGACCAGACATCTGTCGGGCGGTCAGCGAGCGCAGGTCGCCATCACGCTGGCTCTCGGCACGAACGCGCCGATCCTGCTGCTCGACGAGCCGCTCGCGAGCATCGATCCGCTGGCCCGACTCGATGTCATCGCATTGATCTCAGGTGCCGTGCGCAATGAAGGCGTCACGGTCGTCCTGGCATCCCACATCGTCGGCGAACTCGAAGGAGCCTGTGATCGGATCGTCGTGCTCGCCCCCGCCAGGGTCGTGCTCAGCGAGGAGATCGCACGGGCCCGGAGCCGTCATCGCGTGGTTGTTGTCGCGAACGGGGCACCGCTCGACGCCATCGGCACATTCGGCCATTCGGACGGCCGGGATCGGGCGCTGATCCACGCGAGCGACGGGGCTGCTCCGGCCACCCTCGACGAGGTCGTTCTTGGCTACCTCGCGGCCGCGCGAGAGACCGAGAGGCGGGCGGAATCGTGATCGCGCATGTCCGCTCCTCGCTCCGTCTCCAGCGGTTCGAGGCTGTGGCGGTCACCCTGGCGACCGTCGTCATCGGCGGCGCCGTCCTGATCACCGTCGTGCGGCTCCGTGCGATCGGGCTGTCGCCTGATTGCTGGGCAACCGTCTTTGGAGACGCGAGCCTGTCGGCCACCCGCGATGCGTGTGCGGATCCGGTTCAGCGGTTCCTCGAACTCAACGAATCCATGGCGAGTCGGCTGATCTCTGCCATGGCCTTCCTGCCGTTGGTCATCGGCCTTCTTCTCGGCG
>JANOTJ010000238.1:0-3677 GCA_031416295.1 Chloroflexota bacterium | reverse complement strand
GGGCCCCTACTACCTCTCGACGCTCGTCCAGCTGCTCGGTCCCGTGACGGGGGTCGTCGCCCGGGCATCGACCGCACGCACGAACCGCCGCATCGGCTCCGGACCGCGCGCCGGTGAGCGCTTCCCCGTGGAGGTGCCGACGCACCTCAGCGCCCTAATCGATTTCCCGCGCGGGGTCAGCGCCCTCAGCACGTTCAGCTTTCAGTCCAGCCGACCCCGGGAGGGGATCGTGGAGATCACGTGTACCGAGGGAACGCTCGTGCTACCCGACCCGAACCTGTTCGACGGCACCCTCCGCATATGGCGCGACGGGGTCGTCGAGGAGTCGGACGCCGAGGTTGTACCCGCCGTCGGCTCCACATTCTCGCGTGGTGCCGGCGTCGTCGAGTTGGCCCGCGCCGTCCGGGCCGGCCGGCCAGAGCGGGCCTCGGGCGAGTTCGCCTTCCACGTGCTGGACGTCATGCTGTCGATCACCACGTCTGCCGAACACGGCGAGTGGGTCGCTGTGGAGAGCACCGCCGACATCCCGCCAGCGCTGCCCGAGGACTGGGATCCGATGATGTCGACCCTCTAGCCTAGACTGGCCCGAAGGCACCTAGCTCTCGGCGGATCCCGGCTCCGCGGACGCAGCCGGCGCGGGCAGGGCCGCCGGTGCGGGCGCGACGGGTGCCGGGTCGGCTGACGCGGCGGGTGTCGGCTCCGCGGACGCGGCGGCCGGACTGGGGACGCTCGTCACGTTGGCGCCGACGGGCTCCAGATCGATGGTCCGGACCTGACGAGCCTTGCCGGCCTCGGTCCGCACCACGGCCGACGGGATCACGCCACTGGTCAACTTCTCGATGACCGCGATCTCCCCGGAATACAGGCCGCTCCCGGTGATGCGCACCCGACCGCCGACGCTCAGACCCGATCGGCCCTTGCTCGCCTCGAGGTCGATGGTCGCGACGGTCGGTCGCTGGTAGGGGACGTCGGGCGGAGCGCCCGTCGGCTGGGGCGGTCGATTGGCGGTCTTCGGCGGCGGATAGGTCACCTTGCGGCGGGGCATCGGCACTCCTGGTGCGGGCAGTCGAGCGCGGACATCGCGGTCGAGCCGACCGAACCATCGCACATCTGGGCAAGACCGCGGAAGTCGGCAGCCTCAGCCGGCGGACTTCGTCCCCCGCTTCACCCGAGTGGGCCCGGTCCCAGGCTCCCGACCGGCGGCGTCCGCAACGTCTCCAGCGTGCGACTGGACATCGGCCGCGGCTGCCGCTTCGGCTGCCGACGCGGCGGCACCATCGAGGCGCCCGGCGGTCAGGTCGTTCCGCGAGCGCACCTCGGCGAGCTGCGAATGCACCGATGCCTGGAGGTCGCGCGCCCGCCGTTCCATCTCATCCCCAAGGACGGCCAGGCGATCCTCGACGCGGTACTGGTCGCGAACGCGGGATCCGGAGCGCGACAGGTACACCGCGGCGGCTCCCGCAGCGACCGCGATGCCCGTGATGACGCCGGTCATGAAACCCATGGATGCCTCCGTGCTCGCCGGTCGGGACTCGGCCCGCTCGTGGCCGTCCCACGTCGCCCGAGTGTACCCCTCGGTTCAGACTCGCCCTACGCGCCTCTGGCCCGCCGCACCTCGGCCGTGATCGCCGGGATGACCTGGTGGACGTCTCCGACGATGCCGTAGGTCGCCTTGTCGAAGATCGGCGCGTCACGGTCCGTGTTGATGGCCAGGATCCGCTTGGCCGACTTGCAGCCGACCATGTGTTGGATCGCCCCGCTGATGCCGCAGGCGATGTACAGGTCCGGCGCCACCCGCGTCCCGGTCTGGCCCACCTGCTGGGCGTGCGGCCGCCAGCCGAGACTGGTCGCGACGCGCGATACGCCGACGGCCGCGCCGAGCAGCCCGGCCAGTTCGTCGAGCATCGCGAACGCTGCCGGACTCCCGAGGCCTCGACCACCGCTGACCACGATCTTGGCCTCGGCTAGCTCGACCCTGTCGGACGCACTCGATTCGATCGCGATGACGCGGGCCACGAGGTCGGCGTCGTCGAGCGCCGGACGCAGCGCCACGACGGTCGCGGGCGACGCGCCGGTCGCGGGCGCAGGTTCGGGGACGGCATGTGCCGCGACGGTCAGCAGATGGGGCAGGCCATCCAGCCAGGCCTCCTCCAGCAGACTGCCGGCCCAGCGCTGGCGCGTGATGGACCACCGCTCGCCGGGCCGGACATCGAGGACGTTGGCCGCCATCGGCGCGCTGGTCATCGCCCCGAGGTAGGCCAGCACTTCCGTGCCACGCTCGCTGCCGGGTCCGATGACCGCCGCGAACGGGGCAGCGGCGGCGACCGCCGCCAGCCCGGTCGCCCACGCCTGCGGCGCGTACGCATCGAGCCGCTCGTGGGCGATGGCGTGCAGCGTCGATACGCCGAAGCCGCCCAGGGCCCCGGCCGCCGCCGCGGCGTCGTCGGCCGAGGCGATGAGCGCGGCATGGATGGCCCCGCCCCCGAGCCGGTCGCACAGCGTCCCGGCGAACGCGAGCGCCTCGAGGCTGAGCCGGTCCGCCGCCCCATCGACGAGCTCGACGAGGACGAGCACGTCACTCACAGCGCACCGACCTCGCGCAGGATCTCGAGGACCCGCGAGGTGGCCTCCGGCCCGGACCCCAGCATCTCGACGGCCCGGTCCGGCTCGACGGGGAGGCGCATCCGGATCAGCTCGGGGCCGCCGGCGCGGCGGTCGGGGACGAGCCGTGCGATCTCCTTCTTCTTCGCACGCAGCCGGCCGGGCACGGACGGGTAGCGCGGCAGATTGATCCCCTCGCGCACGCCGACGACGGCCGGCAGCGGCACCTCGAAGACTTCCCATCCGCCCTTGGCCTGGCGCCGCGCCCGGGCCACGCCGCCGTCCACGTCCAGCGCCTTCGCGCCGTTGACGCACGGCCGCCCGAGGGCGACCGCGACCCGGATCCCGACCTGGTAGCCGCCGGCATCGGCCGACTCGTTGCCGACGAGGATGAGATCGAACGGTCCGCCCTCCGCCTCGAGGTCGCGGATGGCATCGACGATCGCTGCCGAGGTCGCGAGCGGGTCCCAGTCGCTGCCGTCGGTCTCAAGGTGGACCGCCCGGTCGATGCCGATGGCCAGGGCGTCACGCAACTGGTCGGCGGACTCGGCCGGGCCCAGGGTCATCACGACGGTCTCGCCGCCGTGCGCTTCGGCGAGCCGGACGGCCTCCTCGACCGCGCACTCCTCGTGCGGGCTGACGACGAAGCCGAGATAGGTCGTATCGATGCTTCGACCATCGGCGGCCAGGGTGATCCGTCCGCCGGTGGCCGGAACGCGCTTGACGAGGGCCAGGATGCGCATCGGTGTTAGCTCCGGACCCGCTCGTTGTCCGGATCGAACAGCGGCGTCGAGCCCGCGACCGCGACGGTCACCGGATAGTGCTCGCCCATGTACTCCACGAGGAGCCTGGTCCCGACCACGGCCTGAGCCGGCGGCAGGTACGACATGAGCAGGTGCTTCCCGACAGATGGACCGGCGCCGGCGCTGGTCACGTACGAGCGTCGGCCCTTGGCATCCACGAGGGACGAGCCGTCCAGGGCCAGGATGGGCTCCCTGCCGAGCATGTAGCGGTCCACGCCGGTCGAGGACCGCGCGTCGTCGAGCGTGAGCGTGCACAGGATCGCGGCCGGGGCG
>JANOTJ010000237.1:0-6465 GCA_031416295.1 Chloroflexota bacterium | reverse complement strand
TCGGCACCGGCCTGGCAGGTCAGTTGCCCGCCCAGGCCCGGGTCTCGATACCCGTTGTCCACCGTGAAGAACAGGCCTTTCACGGCGAGCAGCAGGACCGCCATGGTCAGACCGGTCACCACCGCCGCGAACAGCCCGTTGACCAGGATCCGCGACCACGGGCCCGCGCGCCGGTCGGAGCGCTGGTCCGCGTAGTAGCCGATCAGCATCCCGGAGGGTAGCGCCAGCAGCCACACGATCGGCTCGATCGGGATGATCAGCAGGAAGCTGATGGCGATCGTGACCGCCATGCCAATCCCGACATATGCGGCCGTGATGGCCCCGCGGTCCACGAACCGTGACGCCAGCCGATTCACGAGGCGAGCCGATTCACGAGGCGGACAGGGCCGCCCGACCCAGGTAGCGCGCCGTATCGCCGAGTTCGCCTTCGATGCGCAGCAGCCGGTTGTACTTGGCCACCCGCTCCGAGCGCGATGGCGCGCCGGTCTTGATCTGGCCCGTTCCCATCCCGACCACGAGGTCGGCGATGGTGGTGTCCTCGGTCTCGCCCGAGCGGTGCGACACGACGGCCGACCAGCCCGCGCCACGCGCGAGCTCGATGGCCTCGATGGTCTCGGTCAGCGTCCCGATCTGGTTGAGCTTGATCAGGACCGAATTGGCGGCGCTCGCCTCGATGGCGCGGGCGATCCGCTCGGTGTTCGTCACGAGCAGGTCGTCGCCGACGATCTGGACCCGCGATCCGATCCGCGACACGAGCAGCTGCCAGCCCTCCCAGTCGTCCTCGGCCAGGCCGTCCTCGATGGACACGATCGGGTAGCGCGACGCCCAGTCTTCCCACAGATCGACCAGCTCGCCGCTCTCGAGCGTCCGGCCCTCGCGCGCCAGCACGTACCGGGTCGCCGCCCCGTTCGTGCCGGTCCCCTCCTCGACGAGCTCGGTCGTTGCCGGATCCAGGGCGATCGCGATGTCCTCGCCGGGTCGGTACCCGGCGCGCTCGATGGCGCGCAGGATGACCTCGACCGCGGCCTGGTTCGACGGCAGCGACGGCGCGAAGCCGCCTTCATCGCCTTGCCCCGTGGCATGGCCCTCGTCGTGCAGGATGCCGCGCAGCGCCCCGAAGATCTCGGCCCCGGCCCGCAGCGCATCGCTGAACGTCTCGCTGCCCACCGGCATGACCATGAACTCCTGGAAGTCCGTGGAGTCCTGGGCGTGCTTGCCGCCGTTGAGGATGTTGAACATCGGGACGGGCAACGTCCGCGCGCCGACCCCGCCGAGGTAGCGGTACAGGGGCAGGTCATAGGCCGCGGCCGACGCGTGGGCGATCGCGAGGGAGACGCCGAGGATCGCGTTGGCCCCGAGTTCGCCCTTGTTGGGCGTGCCATCGAGCTCGATGAGCAAGGCATCGATGCCGGCCTGGTCGGACGCGTCGAGCCCGAGCAGCTCCGGGGCGATCCGCTCGGTGACGTTGCGCACGGCCGTGAGAACGCCCTTTCCGCCGAACCGGCTCGTGTCCCCGTCACGGAGCTCGACCGCCTCGTGCGCGCCGGTCGAGGCGCCCGACGGGACGGCCGCCCGGCCGACCGAGCCATCGGCCAGCACGACGTCGACCTCGATGGTCGGGTTGCCCCGCGAATCCAGGATCTCGCGGGCGTCGATGAAGTCGATCGTCGTCATGCGGACGTCTTCGTCGTTGCGCCGGGCTTCGCGACGGGCTTGGCGACGGTTGCGCCGGGCTTGGCGACGGTTGCGCCGAGCTTGGCGCCGGTCTTGGCGCCGGTCTTGGAGGTGGGCTTGTCGGGCGGCGATGCGGGCCGGTCCAGGAGCACCGTCACGCCCGGCAGCTCGCGGCCCTCCAGGAATTCCAGTGACGCGCCACCCCCGGTCGAGATGTGGGTCATGCGCTCGGCCAGGCCCTGCTGGGTGATGGCCGCGACCGAGTCGCCACCGCCGACGATGACCGTGGCGCCCCCATCGGCCGCTTCGGCGAGCATCCGGGCGACGGCCTTGGTGCCGTGCGCGAACGAGGGGATCTCGAAGACCCCGAGCGGCCCGTTCCAGAACACGGTCCGGGCGCCCGTGAGCGCGTCGACCACGAGCTCCTGGCTGGCCTTGCCGAGGTCCACGATGTGCCAGCTCGCGGGGATCCTGTCGGCCGGCAGCGTCTTGTACTCCGTCCCCCGGGTGACCTCCTTGGCCACGATGACGTCCACCGGCAGCACGACTCGCACGCCCTTCTGCTCGGCGGCTTCCAGGATCCGGATCGCGTCGCCCACCCGGTCAGGCTCGGCCAGGCTCTTGCCGATGGCCTTGCCCTGGGCGAGCAGGAACGTGTTGGCCATGCCGCCGCCGAGAACCAGCAGATCGACCTTGTTGAGCAGGTTGTGGATGACCTTGATCTTGTCGCTGACCTTGGCTCCACCGAGGATCGCAGCGAAGGGATGGGCCGGCTCGTCCATCAGGTTCGAAAGGGCCTCGAGTTCGCGCTCCATGAGCAGCCCCGCATACGCCGGCAGGAGCTTGGCGATACCGACGGTCGAGGCATGGGCCCGATGGGCGGTCCCGAACGCGTCGTTGATGTAGACATCGGCGTAGGCCGCGAGTTTGGCCGCGAAGTCCGGATCGTTCTGCTCTTCCGCAGCGTGGAAACGCAGGTTCTCGAGCAGGATCACCTCACCCGGACGCAGGCGCTTGACCGCATCCTCCGTCCCGACGCCCAGCGCGTCGCCGGTCACCGGCACGTTGCGGCGCATCAACTCCGTGAGGCGCTGACCCACCGGCCGCAAGCGGAGGCTGTCGCTGACCTTGCCACCGGGGCGGCCGAGATGACTGGCCAGCACGACCCGAGCGCCCTGCTGGAGCAGCAGGTTGATCGTCGGGATGGCCGCCCGGATGCGCGAATCGTCGGTCACCTTGCCGTCGGCGAGCGGCACGTTGAAGTCGACCCGGACGAAGACGCGCTTGCCGGCGACGTCCGCATCGCGGACGGTGAGCTTGTCCATCACGCGGCGACAGGCAGTCGCGCGGCCACGAAGGCGATCAGGTCGGCGACGCGGCAGCTGTAGCCCCACTCGTTGTCGTACCAGGCGATGACCTTGACCATGTTCCCGCCAAGGACCATCGTCGAGTCGGCGTCGATGATCGAGGAGCGGCTGTCGCCCTTGAAGTCCATCGAGACGAGCGGCTCGTCGCTGACCCCGAGGATGCCCTTGAGCGGCCCCGCGGCAGCCGTGCGGAAGGCCTCGTTGAGCTCCTCGACCGAGGTGTCGCGCCCGACCGTGGCCGTGAAGTCCACGACGCTGACCGTGGGCGTCGGCACGCGCAGGCTGAAGCCGTCGAACTTGCCCTTGAGCTCCGGGATGACCAGCGCGAGCGCCTTCGCGGCGCCGGTCGTCGTCGGGATGATGTTCTGCCCCGCGCTGCGCGCGCGGCGCGGATCCTTGTGCGCGACGTCCAGGATGCGCTGGTCGTTGGTGTAGCTGTGGATCGTGTTCATCAGGCCCTTCTCGATGGTCACCAGATCGTGGACCACCTTGGCGGCCGGAGCGAGACAGTTCGTCGTGCAACTCGCATTGCTGATGATGTGGTGGGCGGCCGGGTCGTAGCGCCCCTCGTTGACGCCCAGCACGATGGTGAGGTCCTCGTTGCTCGCCGGGGCGCTGATGATGACCTTGCGCGCGCCGGCATCGATATGCGCCCGGGCCTTGTCGGCGTTGGTGAAGATGCCCGTGCTCTCCAGGACGATGTCGACGCCAAGGTCGCGCCAGGGCAGGTTGGCCGGGTCCTTCTCGGCGAGGATCCGGATCTCGCGTCCGTCGATGATGATCGAGCTGTCGCCGGCCTTGACTTCGCCGTCGTACTGGCCATACGTCGAGTCGTACTTGAACAGGAGCGCATTCATCTCGGCATCCACGAGGTCGTTGACCGCCACGACCTCGACGTCCGGGGCGCGCTCGATGAGCGCCTTGAGCGACTGACGGCCGATGCGACCGAACCCGTTGATGCCGACACGCGTCGTCATGGGATGTGTCCTCCTGCGGTCGAGGCGACCGCGCCTGGGCGGGGCGAGTCGGGTCGCAGCACGACCCGGCGTGATGGATCGGGGATGTCGCGCTGCCTCCTCCGAGGGCGCACCCCCCATTCTAGCAAAGGCCCCCATCGGCCCGGCCAGCCCGACTGGCCCCGCGTCGGGTGCCATTCGGCCCGGCCGGTGGGCGGCGGCGGTCCGAACCGCACCCATCCACGAGAATTCCCTACCAGCACGACCAGTGCTGGTAACCGCTGGTCCCGGAGCGACTTCGGCTCCGATGGGGTCGAGCGGTCTCGATCCGTGCGTGGCTCGACTCACTGCCAGCGTCCGATGCGCCGCACGGGCGTTCGTCACCCCGATACCAGCACTGGTGCTGCTGGTAGGCAAAAACCGAGCGGAGCGCGAGACCCGGCGGTGCGGGCGCGGTGCGAGCGCGAGACTCCGGCGGCGCGGGCGCGGGAGCGCGGTCCGGACCAAAGCGCGAGACGGCCTGGCGAGCCGCACCACTCGCGACAACGAGAACGGCCCCCACCGTCGCCGGTGGGGGCCGTTCGATCAGGTCACCTGGACCGGGCGGTCAGCCGCCGATCTTGAAGACCTTGCCGCCACACACCGGGCAGGTGCCCTGAAGGGCCAGCTTGCCGTTCTTCATGGTGATCTGCTGGGGGTTCTGGACTTCGACCTTCTTCTTGTCCTTGACGCAATAGGCTTCGGCCATGGTGGGCTCCTCCGTTCCGATGGAAGCGTCACGAGATCCCATGTCCCGCATCCGCTCGGTTGGTGCGCGTAACTCGATGGGCTGGGCTACTTCGTGGTCCACAACGATGGCCGCCAGCGGTCAGTCGTCGCAGCCAGTTTCTGTGCGTCCATCTCGGCCAGGATGAGCAGGCTCTCCAGGCCGGTCCCGACGCAGGCGGCCTCCGCCGCGTCCTTGATCGCCCCGTCGACGAACTCGCCGGTCGTCCGGTTTGCGTAGACCGCGCAGACGACGCCGGCGCGGCACCGGGCGAGTGTGGCGAGGACGAGCAGGGCCGATGCCTCCATATCGAAATTCATGACGCGCTGACGCGCCATGTCCTCAGCGAGGTCAGGGTAGCGGATGGGCAGCTGCGGGATCGGACGGCCCTGAGCGCCGAAGAACCCGGGAGTCGTCGCCGTGACCCCGACGTGATACCGATGACCGAGCCGCTCCGCAGCCTCGATGAGCGCGACGACCGCCTCGTAGTGGGCGAACGCCGGGTACCCATCGTGGACGAAGTAGCTCGTGGTCGACTCGAGGCGGACGGCGCCGGTCGTGATGGCCAGGTCGCCCAGGGCCATCTCCGGCTGGAGCGCGCCACTCGAACCGACCCGGATGAAGGTCGGTCGTTCCGTGATCGCCAGGATCTCCGCAACCACGATCTCGACGTTGTCGGTGCCGATGCCCGTCGCGACGACGGACATCCGCTGGCCGCGGTACATCCCGGTGGCCGAGGCGAACTCCCGGTGTCGGTGCTCGAGCTCGATGGAGTCGAAGCGCGAGGCGATCCGGGCGGTCCGATCGGGGTCGCCGGGGAGGAGGATGTACTCGGCCAGTTCCCCGGGTCCGAGTCCGATGTGGTACTGCCGGTCCCCTTCAGGGATCGCGATACGGCGATCGCGGGGCTGTTCGACGCGGGTTTCCGCGTTCGGCAAGACCTCTCCTCGAGCGTGTGGCTGCTTCGCTGACGCGAAACTTCGGGCGAGGATAGTCCCGCGTTCTTGCGAGCGTCAAGGCGGACCGAGGCAGCGACCACGCCCTCGTGGCTCCTTCGTGTTCCGTTCGTGGCCGTGCAGGAGCCTGGCGGTCATGGCTGGATCGCCGGATCGGGCTCAGGTCGCGCCCCGGCGAAGTCGCTCAATCGAGACGCCACGCGGCCGGCGAGCAGTCGGCGTGCGTGCCGACGGCGCAGGCCCGTGACGGCCACCGAAGCCAGCGCGATACCGAGCATGGACAGGATGCCGGCGCCGCTGGACAACGGCCCGAAGCCGTCGGTCAAGCCGGCGGACCTGGGCCGCAGCGTGCCACCACCGGCGGTGCCCGCGCCGCCGGTCAGTGCCGGTTCCCCGGTCGGGGCGGCGCTCTCCGTCCCTTGCCCGTCGCGGCCGACGCTGCCGAGGACGATGGTGTCCGGGTCCTCGACAACGACCCCGAAGCCTGCCGGTTCACCGGGGAGTGCCGTGACCCGGCCGACGACATTGATCGCGTCGCCGGGCTCGATGAGGTCGATGGCCGCGGCGGCGTCCCCCGCCAGGACGATGCGACCGATCGACGTTCCGTCGTCGAGCGTGAATCCGTCCGGCCGGAGGTCCACGACGAGACCGCCGACGCGCACGGTCATGCCGACGATCGTGGCCAGGTCGGCGAGGTCCGCGTCGGCCACGACCGGTGACCCGGCATCGGACGTCGAGCCGGGTTC
>JANOTJ010000236.1:0-3225 GCA_031416295.1 Chloroflexota bacterium | reverse complement strand
GAGGATCTCGTAGTGGTCCTGGAAGGCGAGGATCCGGGCGGCCAGCTCGGCGAGCGACCTGGCATCGGCCGGGGTGAGGACCTTGCGTTCGAGGATGCTGAAATAGATCTCGACCTGGTTGAGCCAGCTGGCATGGATCGGGGAGTGGATGAGGCGCAGGCGGGGATGCTCGCCCTCGAGCCGCTCGACCGAGGCCTGCCCACGGTGCGAGGAACCGTTGTCGACGATCCAGAACACGCGCCGCGCCGAGCGGTACGGCTCGGCGCTCATGACCTGCTCGACCAGCCGGCCGAAGGGCTCGATGCCGGTCTTGGGCTCGCAGCGACCGAACAGCCTGGCCCGGTGGACGTCCCAGGCGGCGAGGTACTGGAGGGCGCCGCCGCGGTCGTACTCGAACTCGACCCGCATGGCCCGGCCCGCCGCCGGCGGCAGCGTCGGATGACAGCGGATGCGGGCCTGGATGCTCGTCTTCTCGTCGGCGCTGATGACGAACTCGTCGTCCTGCAGCGGCCGGCCGGCCCACTCGCCCGCGTACAGGTCGAGGACGCGTGCCGCCTTGGCCCCGAAGTCGGGGTCGCGCGGGAAGATCCAGCTGCGGTGGGTCCAGGGCTTGATCGCGTCGTCGTCGAGCCAGCGCCAGATCGTCGTGTCGCTGATCGACGCGACGAGCCCGCGGCGGATCACCTCGGCCCGGATGTCCGGGACGTGGAGCCGGCTCAGGGGCAGCCCGAGGCGGGCCGGCAGCTCACAGGCGATCGCCTTGACGGCGACGACGAGCGCTGGGGGAAAAAGCCGGCCGGCGGCCGGTCCGGGGGCGCTCGGCCAGGCCGGCCAGGCGCTCCTCGAAGAAGCGCTTCCGCCACTTCGACACGATCTGGACCGGGGTGTCGAGCCGCTGGGCGATCTCGGTGTTCTCCTGCCCCTCCGCGGCCAGGAGCACGATGCGGGCCCGGACGACATCGCGATACGGTGCTGAATAACGCCGACTCGTCGACTCCAGGGATGCGCGCTCAGCCGGCGCCAATTCGATGATGAACGGACTCTGTCTCGGCATGTACACCTCCCGCTGCGGACGAGAGGAGCATACTCCCTACGGCGAACGAGATACATCATCGTATTAGCGTTGGTGAGCACTTAGCCCGTCCGGAGATAGCTCCCGAGCACGAACAGCCATGTCGCGAGGACGAGGTGGAAGACGATCGGAATCGTCTGGCCCGTCCAGCGGGCTTCCGGATGGTGCCGCATCCGGACCACATAGCGGACGATCATCGCGATCGCATAGGGCCAGGCGATCGCGAGGAGGACGGTCCCGATCGAGCCTCGCCCATCGACAGGCGGGAGGTGCCCTCCGGCGACGCTCGCCGCAACGAGAGTCATCCCGACGAGGATGGCGAGCTGGATGACGAGAAGGGCCGGGTAGGGAATGAGCCCTGAATACCACTCGGACATCTGTGGCAGGCGGGCCGGTGCCCACCGCGCGACGATGGCCTGGCCGACGACACGCAAGGCAAAGAGCCCTTCGATGGACAAGAGGCTCACGGCCGTCCGGATCGGGTCGGCAAGGTCCAGACCAGGCGGAAAGCCGGTCATCACGCCTGGCCTGTCAGCCAGCGAGCGTTTGCTTGGCTCACGCAGATGAGAGCGACTTCAGCCCGAACAGCTCCCGATAGTGGCGGTACCATTCGCTCTGGAACCGCTCGGCGGGATCCAGCCGCCGCTTGGAATCAAGGAATTCTCGAAACCGCGGATGACAGGCCTCGACCTGCTCGCGGGTCGCGAATCGATGGTAGGTGAGGTAGCAGCTCCCACCGTGGTCGATGGCTAACCCCGGATCCACCGAACCGGACCGCCTGACAGCCTGACGAAGGCCGGATGAGGCGATCTCAAGGCGCAGACGGCCGTGAGCGCGTGGTCGACCGCTCGGGCGACGGGTCAGGGGACGGCCGAGGAGCTCATGGAGCGCCGCCGACCGACTGGGTCCGATTTCAGCACACGCTGACGCCAGCCCCCGAATGACCGCGGGATGACGGGACGGTCAGGCCAGGAGCGGGATCGCCCGGAGCCTCGCCAGCGCGCTGGACCAGCCGACCGCCCACGGCCAGCGCGTCGGCAGGTGGAGGGTCAGCCGCCGGGCCGAGCGGGTGAGCCGCCCGACGAGGCTGAACAGCCGTCGGCGCAGGGTCTTGGTCGTGACGATCCCCGCACCGAGCCCGAGCCGGGCCGTCCAGCGAGCGAGGTTGTGAGCCATGACCTGCACGGCGAGCCAGGCGCCATTGGCGGCGAACCGACCAGAGGGCAGGTGGTTGAGGGCGACCCCGTACTTGAGATCGCGGATGGCGTTCTCGATCTCGGCGTGGCGGCGATGGTCGGCCTCGAGGACCAGGGTCTCGCCGTCGCGATCGGTGATCAACGCGTGGTAGTCGTACAGCGTGAGCAGGGCGAGCTGGGACCCGGGGATCGGGCGGACCCGCCGGACGATGAGCCGGACCGGCACCGCACCCTGCTGGTCAGCGAACGGGATGTATGTCGTCTCGGCCACATCGGCCCCGCCGGCGAGCCAGTACGGGATCGGGCTCCAGGCCGCCTCGGGGATCGCCTCGATCAGACGGCGGACGCTCCCGTGCTGGCGGATCGTGATGCTGAAGCGGACGCCCAGTTTCCGGCAGACCGCCACGACGGCATGGGCGTAGAAGCCACTGTCGGCGCGGACGGTGAGCTGCCCCGTGGCCCCGGCCGAGCGGACCCGGCCGATCGTCTCGGTCAGGAAGTGCCCGGCACTGCGCCCTGAGTTCGCGTTGCCGCCGCGCAGCCTGGCCATGAGCACGTCGCCGGTCCCGGCGGCCACGGCCAGGAGCGGGTGATAGCCCCGCACGCCGGTGTGAGTGAAGCGGCTGCCGCCCTCCTTGGCGAGACCGTACGTCTCGCAGATCGTCGAGTCGAGATCGATCGTCAGCGGCTCAGCGCCCGGACCAGCGCCGGCCGCCCACGCTCGAGCGAGGAGATGCCGAGTGACGGCGTCGAGTTGGCGGACGTGGCCCCAGCGGAAGCTGCGCAGGAAGGTGCCCAGGGTGGAGGCGGCCTTCACGCTGAAGCCCCAGCACTCGCTCGGTGCCGCCGGCCCGCAGCGCGTTCGCATCGTCGATGCAGTCGCCGCCGGCAAGTGCCGACATGATCAGGGACAGGAGCTTGTCGCCGACGTTCGCCCGGCCGGCCGCCGCCCCCAGC
>JANOTJ010000235.1:0-2903 GCA_031416295.1 Chloroflexota bacterium | reverse complement strand
GTGGAAGTGTTCGCTGACCATGAAGCCGGCCTCGAAGCCCGCGGCCTCGGCCTGGGCGCACAAATCGAGCAGCTCGGTCGGATGGAACTGCTCGAGCATCGCCGCGTAGCCGATCGTGGTCATCGTGGTCCTCCGTTGTCGGTCGTCGAGCCGACGATGGCGATCGTCCGGTCCGATTTATTGTACCCATGACGCCCGACAGGATGGCCTTGCGTACAGAGGCGAGGACCAGTTCCTGCGCGGTGACGTTGTCCTCGCGGGCGGCCTCGATGATCGCCTGCATCTTCTCGTTCTGGTCGTCGCGCGACACCCGATCGACATCCAAGAGCCTCAACCTCCCCATCCCGCTGGTGCATGGACCAGCCTGCCATCGACCATGGTCGATGGACGGCGACCGCTGCTAGATCCTGTGGCCCGTCGTCTATGGGTCTGGGCATGAGCGCGAGGCCACGGTCGCCATCGACCCTGACTGACAGCCGGGCTACGATGGACACCATGGACCTCGAGGTCATCGTCACCCAGGGACTCGGCAACGCCTCGTATCTCGTGGCGAGCGATGGCGACGCCGTGGTCGTGGACCCGCCGCGTGACGCCTGGCGAGTGGCGGCGGTCGCCGCCGAACGGGGCTGGCGCCTGACCCACGTCCTGGAGACGCACGTCCACAACGACTACCTGTCCGGCGCCCTGGAGCTGCGCGCCTCGAACGGGATCGAGATCGTGGCCCCGGCGCGCGGTCGCTACGCCTTCGCCCACCGCGGCATGGAGGGCGACGACACGCTCGAGGTCGGCGGGCTGCGCTTCGTGGCCCGGGCGACACCCGGGCACACACCGGAGCACCTGGCCTTCGAGGTCGTCGAGGACGGGACAGGGGTGCCCACGGCCGTCTTCACCGGCGGCAGCCTGATGGTCGGCAGTGCCGGTCGCACAGACCTCCTCGGACCGGCCGCCCTCGACGAGCTGACCAGCGCCCAGTTCCGCTCGCTGCGCGCGCTGGCCACCCTGCCCGATAGCGTCGCGGTCCTGCCGACCCACGGCCCGGGCAGTTTCTGCGGGGCCGGAGCGGCCGATCGCGGGCGGACCTCGACGATCGGGGCAGAGCGGGCGCTCAACCCGCTGCTGGCCATCGACGACGAGGCGGCGTTCCGCTCGACGGTCCTTACCGGCTACCACCCGTACCCGACGTACTACGCGCAGATGGCCCCGCTGAACCGGGCCGGGCCGGCCGTCCTCGGCGGACTGCCGGTGCCGGTGCGCCTGGATCCGGCCGGGCTTCGGGCGGCTGTCGCGGCGGGGGCGCGGCTCGTCGACGCACGGGACCGGGACGCGGTCGCACGCGGCCACATCCCGGGCGCACTGGGCGTCGAGCTGTCGGACAGCTTCGCCTCGTATATCGGCTGGCTGCTGCCCGTCGGGACACCGCTGGTCCTGGTCCTCCCGGAGCGTTCGGACGAGGCCGCGGAGGAGGCCGTGAGTCAGCTGCTGCGCATCGGCTTCGATCGGATCGTGGGCGTGCTCGACGGTGGGATGGAGGTCTGGGCGGCAGCCGGCGGCGAGGTCCGCAGCTATCCGATCGCCACCGTCGCGGACGTGGCGGCAACGCTCTCCGACGTGACGGCGGGGGCCGTGACGGCCGACGCCGAACGACCGCGCGTCCTCGATGTCCGCGATCCGTACGAGTGGCTCGAGGCGTCCCCGGTCGAGGGCGCGCTGACCATCCCGTTCTGGGACCTGCCGGCCCGCATCGGGGAGCTGCCGCGGGACGCGCCGATCATCGTCATGTGCAAGTCCGGCGCGCGCAGTTCGGTCGCCGCGAGCCTGCTCGATGCCGCCGGGTTCGAGGTGACCGCGGTCACCCGCGGCGGCGCCCCCGACTGGCCCGTCAGCCGGGACTGACCCAGCGACCGACGGCGTCGTCCCATGTCCCGAGCCGTCGAGCCCCCGCCCTGCCGTCTCGGGCGGTGACCGCACGCAGACGCGTCGCGATCGTCTCGTGCCAGCCCGGTGGCACGAGCCCAGATGCCAGATCGGCCAGCGGCGCCAGGACGAACAGGCGGTCCCCGAGGTCTCGGTGGGGGACCTCCAGGAGGCGAGCGGCCTTGCTCGGGTCCGTGTCGGCGTCCAGCGAGCGCGCCTCGGGCGTTCGCTCCAGGGCGAGCCGCTGCCGACCGTACACGAGCAGATCCAGATCGAGGATGCGCGGGCCCCAGCGCTCGCCATCGACCCGACCGGCCTCGCGTTCCAGGGCCTTGAGGACGCCCAACAGGGCCAGCGGCTCGATCGTGACATCGATGGCCACGACGGCGTTCCGGAACTCGGGCTGATCGGCGACACCCCAGGGCGCGGTGGCGTACAGCGGCGACACGGCCCGGACCCGTACACCGTCCTGGGCGCCAAGCGCCTCGACAGTCCACGCAAGTGTCGCCTCGGGGCCGCCACGTCCCGTGGGCAGGTTCGCCCCAAGCCCGACGTACGCTCGCTTGCGCCGCGCTGCCACGTTCGTCGCCGACCCTCGCTCTAGACTCCGACGGTGCCAGACTGGACTCCGCACGCCGCCGGCGTGAACGTCATCATCCTGCATCCGGAGGCGCCGACCGGTGCCGGCCCGCTGGTGGACGCGGTCGTGGAGGCGCGCGCGATCCTGGCCGAGCGCCACCAAAAGGCATTCCATGCTGCCGGCGCCAGCGACGTGCAGGTCCTCGCCGGTCCGCCCGATGACCTGCCGTTCGGCGCCCGGCTGCGCGGCATCGCGCGCGACGTGCTTACGGGCGCCGGCCTGATCGTGCTGGGCTCCGGTGCCGTGCCCCTCGCCAATCGACGTGACCTCGCCGACTTCGTGGCGGTGGCTGCGGGCCCACCCGGCCACGCCCTCGCCAACAACCGCTTCTCGGCGGATATCGTGGCCG
>JANOTJ010000234.1:0-1712 GCA_031416295.1 Chloroflexota bacterium | reverse complement strand
TCGTCCTCCGGCTCCGTGTACACCCCCTGGGTACGTCAGGGAAACCAGGGATCGGCTTCAGCGCTGGGCACCGAGCAGGTCCCCAAGGGCCTCCCTGGCTTGCGCTCGGCGAGGTCGGACGCTGCGGCGCGAGGTCCGGTTCCGCCAGAACATGGCTGGCTCATGGACCCGCTGACCGTCTGAAGCATGTCTCACAAACCCCGGGAGGTACCGGCTAGCCGCGCGCGGGCCGCGGCTAGGCCGGGGCCCCTCGGTGCCTTAGGCTCGGGGTTCAGCGGCCGGACCCGCCGAGGACAGCCGGCAGGGTCTTCGCCAGGATCTTGAGGTCCAGCCACAGCGACCAGCGGTCGATGTAGTCGAGGTCCAGTCGGACCCATCGATCGAAGTCCGCCTCGCGCCGCGCGGAGACCTGCCAGAGACCGGTGATGCCCGGCGCCATGGACAGTCGGCGACGGTGCCAGACGTCGTAGTCGGCGACCTCGCGGGGCAGGGGCGGTCTGGGACCGACCAGGCTCATCTCGCCTCGGATGACGTTCCAGAGCTGCGGCAGCTCATCCAGGCTGGTCCGTCGCAACCACCTGCCGGTGCGCGTCAGGCGTGGGTCGTCGGTGACCTTGAAGGCGTGACCGAGGATCTCGTTGTAGGCCTCCAGGGCCTCGAGCTGGGCCTCGGCATCGGGGACCATGGTCCGGAACTTGATGACCTGGAATGGTCGCCCGTGGAGGCCGATCCGGGTCTGGCGGAACAGGACCGGGGAGCCGTCGCGCCGGCGCACGACGAGCGCGATGCCGAGCAGGACGGGACTGATGACGAGCAGTCCGGCGCCACTCAGCACGACGTCCAGCACGCGCTTCCCGAGCAGGCTCAAGGTCCGGTCCGGTCCATACACGAGTGACAGGATGGGCATGCCCAGGAACTCCTCGGAGCGCCCGCCCGGCAGGAACATGCCCGGGAGCGTCTGCGGGATTCGAACGACCTTGCCCTCGTCCTCGCACAGGCGGGCCAGCGGTTCGAGATAGGCCACGTCGCCGGGCGTCAGGCAGACCGCGATCTCGTCGATGACCTGTCCGTGCAGGATCGACTCGATGGCGTCGATGTCGCCGAGGATCGGGCGACTCACGCGCGGCGTTCCGGATGAGCGGTCGGCGGGGGCGACCAGGTGGCCCACGACGATGAGGCCGAGCTCCCGATGCGCCGCGATCAGTCGCGCGAACGATTCCGCCCCGGCATTGGCGCCGACGACCAGCACGTAACGGGTGTTGTAGCCGCGGCTTCGAGCGTGCAGGACCGCCGCCCTGAGCAGCAGTCGCGTGCCCAGGGTCAGGACCAGTTGGGCAGGAAACAGGAGCAACAGGAAGAGGCGGCTCACGTCGGGCAGGCGGAACAGGAAGAGCACGATGAACACCGCGAACGCCAGCAGCAGCACCGAGATCCCGATGTCGATCGCTTCGCGCCGCCACGACCAGCGCGCGCGGAGTCGATACAGGCCCTGTAGCCAGAGCGAGGCGACGAGGGCCGCCCCGTACGTCAACGTGGCGATCCGGGCGTCCACCCCGGCCGCCACCCACGCGCTCGGCCAGTCCGGACCGAACCGCAGCAGCGACAGCACGATGAACAGGCTCACGGCCGCGGCCCCGTCGACCGCCATCAGGGCGACGTGAAGGGCCGTGGCGTTGCGACGAAGCATGCGCGTTCACCCCTGGTTTACGGTT
>JANOTJ010000233.1:0-4448 GCA_031416295.1 Chloroflexota bacterium | reverse complement strand
GAGGTCGTCCTCGTCGAGCGGCGGCCGACGTTCGTCATGGGTCTGCGCAAGAACTGGGCACTCACCGGGACCTCCACGATCGCCGCCGGAGAGCGACCGCTGAGCGCGCTTGCCGAGCGTGGGATCCGGGTCATCGCCGGCACCATCGAGTCGATCGAACCGGCCGCGCGCGCGGCCGTCGTGGACGGACAGCGGCTCGACGCCGATGCGCTCGTGGTCGCGCTCGGGGCCCAGCGGAACCCCGATGCGATCCCCGGCTTTGGCGAGCACGCCATCGATGCCTACGACCTGACCGCCAGCGCCGCGAGCGGAGCTGCCATCGATGCCTTCGAAGGTGGCCGAGTCGTCATCGGCATCTTCGGAGCGCCGTATCCGTGCCCACCCGGACCATTTGAGCTCGCGCTCCTGCTGATGGAACGCTTCGAGGCGCGCGGTGTGCCTGGCGGCATGCTCGTGTTCACGCCCCAGCCGGGCTCGCTGCCGATCCTCGGGACCGAGGGCTGCGCCGCCTTCGACGGCCGCCTCGCGAATGCCGGGATCACCTTCAGGCCGAAGACTGTCGCCACGGCGGTGGAGCCAGGCGCGGTCCTGACGGAGGACGGCACGCGGCTCCCGTTCGACCTGCTCATCGGCGTGCCGCCGTATCGAGTGCCACCCGTCGTCGCCGCGGCCGGGCTGACCGGCCCGAGCGGGTGGGTCGCGGTGGACCGGAGCACCCTGGCGACCCGCTTCGATGGTGTCTACGCCATCGGTGACGTCACCGCCATCCCGCTTGCGAATGGCAGTCCCCTGCCCAAGGCCGGCGTCTTCGCCCATGCGCAGGGCGACATCGTCGCGGCCCGCATCGCGGATACGTTCGCCGGGCGCGAGCCCGCGGCCACCTTCAGCGGGGTCGGGATGTGTTTCCTGGAGACCGGCCACGGTCGCGCGACGATGGTCGCGGGCGACTTCTTCGCCGATCCCCCAGCCGTGTCGCTGCGGGAAGAAAGCGAGGCCAACTACGCGGCCAAGCAGGCCTTCGAGTCCGAGCGCCTCGCAGCCTGGTTCGGGGCCTGACGGTCGCGGCGACGATCGACGCTCGGAGGCGCCGCCCGAGGCCGTAGCATTCCGCGGATGCAGGCTCAGGATCATCCCCGCGACGAACGGATCGGTCTGGCCTTCGCGGCGGCCGCTGCGATCATCTATGGCGCGGCCTACCCGGCGACGGCCATCGCCCTCAGGTCGTTCACGCCGTTGGGGATCGCAGCCCTGGCGTGCACCATGGCCTTGCCCGTCATCGTCGGGCTGGGTGCCATCGGCTGGCTGCCTCGGCCGGCGTTCCGCGGACTGGACGGCCCGCGCCTCGTGCGCCTGGTCGTCCTGTCCGGACTCGGTGGCCTGCTGTTCATCGCGGCCATCAACATCGCCGTGGCCTTGAGCGGCCCGACCGTCACGGGGTTCGTCACGCCGCTGTATGCGGTGGCCGCCGCCCTGCTAGCGGTGCCACTGCTGGGCGAGCGGATCCGCCCGGCGGCGCTCGGGGCATTCGCGCTGGCCATCCTCGGCACGGCCCTCCTGGCCGGCGTCGCGCCGGACGTCGATTCGCTGACGGGCGTGGCGATGGCTTTCGCCGGTGCCGTGATGTTCGGGCTGTACATCGTGCTCGCCCGGCGCTGGGGCCGCACGTATGGCCTGGACGCTACGCTCATCACCATCGCCAACCTGGTCGGCCGCGGACCGGTGCTGCTGATCGTGGAACTCGTCCGCTCCCCGACGACCCTCGTGCCCGCTGCGCCGGACCTGGGCGCGGTGATCGCCCTCCTGTCCATCGCCCTCGGCTCGAGCTCGACCGCGAACCTGCTGCTCATCGCCAGCGTGCGCCGGGTGCCGGCCGGTCGCACCTCGGCGGCCCTGCTGCTGACTCCGATCTCCTCGGCCGTCATCGGGGCGATCCTGCTCCAGGACCACCTGGCGCCGATCCAGCTGCTCGGCGCGGGTCTGATCCTCGTGGGGATCGCATTCGCCAGCGGCGTGGGCCGGCGATGATCGCCCGAGCCTGGACAGCGATGACGACCGGGCCAACCTCTCTGCCCGACGACGCCGACCTGCGGACCATCGACTTCGTCGGACTGCGCCTTCCGGTCCGGGCTACCGTGGTCATCGCGATCGTCACGTTCGCCCTGCTGCTCGACTATTCGCGGACGTTCTTTCCGGCAGATGTGCTCGCCCTCGGGCGGACGCCCGAGATGCTCTGGTTCACCGCCGTCGAACGGGCCGTCCTGTTCGGATTGGTCCCGTTGGCGATCGTCCTGTTCGCCTTCCGGGATCGTCCGTCCCGGTACGGCATCACGCTCGGCGACTGGCGCTGGGGCCTCGGCCTGGTGGTCCTGGGCTGCCTCATCATGACCCCGATCGTGCTCTGGTTCGCGACCCTGCCCGACGTTCGGGCGTACTACGGGCCGGGCGCCGGGCCGCTCCCCGCTGTGGTCATCACGAACGCACTCGAACTGACCGCCGCGGAATTCGCGTTCCGGGGCTTTCTGATGATGACGTTGGTCCGGGTGATGGGGCCGCTCGGCGTCATGGTCGCCACCCTGCCGTTCGTGTTCGGCCACCTCGGCAAGCCTGAGCTCGAGCTCTTCTCGACCCTGGGCGGCGGCCTCGTCTACGGCTGGCTGGCGTGGCGGACACGCTCGATCGTGTGGGGCGCGCTCGGCCACACCTACATCCTGACCCTGGTCACGATCGCCGCGGGCCCGTAGTGGCTCGGGTGGCGCGGGTGCCTCTGGAGCGCCGGTGGCCCAGACGGTCGCCTGCCCAGCGCTGCCGGGCGCCGGCGGTCAAGGGTCGCCGGACTCCGCAAGCCATGGATGCACATTCGGGATGCATGCCTCGTGGATCGGTCCCCACACTGACGATCGTGTCGATCTGGGGATCGGATCGTGCACGGCTGTGCGAGATGTGCATCTGACGCTTGCATGTGACGGCCCGGGCCGGCGGGCCGGCGGCTGGCGGCATGGGGCCGCGGGCCCGCGCTCGCGCCGCACAGGTCAAGCCGCCCGGGCGGATGCGCCGGGCGGCTTGCAGGTTCGGTCAGAGCGGCCACGTCGCCGCTGGTCGTCAGGCGCGGGCGGCCCCGGCGGATCCCCAGCGGCGGACCTCGGCATCCAGATCAAGCGGCATGACCGCGCCCTTGTCGGCGTACTCGCCCCACGCCTCGCGCGGGACGCTCCACAAGATCTCGAACTCGTTGCCGTCGGGATCGGCGCCATACAGCGACTTGCTGACACCGTGATCCGAGGCGCCACCCAGGGCGCCCGCCTCGGACAGCACGGTCGACGCAGCGGCAAGGTCCTCGATGGTCGGGACCTCCCAGGCGAGGTGGTACAGCCCGACCGATCCGCGGGCCGGGCGGGGTGCGTCCGGTCCGACCGAGAACAGGCCGAGATCGTGGTGGTTGGCGCCGCCACCGGTCCGCATGAACACGGCCCGGCCGCCAAAGGCGCTCTCCACGACCTCGAAGCCGAGGACGCGGGCGTAGAACTCGGCCGCGCGCGTGGCGTCGCGAACGTACAGGACCGCGTGGTTGAGGCGGGCGACGGGGATGCTCATGGGTTCAGACCGCGACCGGAGCGGTTACAGGGGTAGGCACCGGCGCGGCAGCAGGCGCGCCGACGAGCTTCCAGCCGGACTGCCACGAGCCCTCGTTGGCGATGTTGATCGCCATGTTCAGGAACGCGAGGCCTTCGAGCTGCCGAGCGCGCGCGAGCGGACCGACGTCGACCGGGTGCAGGCCGACCGAACGCACGAGGTCGAGGACCAGCGCCTTGGCGGCCGGGTCGTCACCGGCGACGTAGCCGTCCATCTGGATGCCCTCCGCGATGGGATCGACCTGGTTGGGGGCGAACAGGGTGTTGAAGGCCTTGATCACCGGCGACTCGGGCAAGAGAGCCGCGAGCTCTTCGGCATTGGACGAGGTCGTGTCGATCTCCGGGCCAGTGGCCGCGAACGAGATCCGATTGGAGACGTCGATGATCGGCTTGCCGCTCGCAACGGTCGCGATCTCGGCGGCGATCTCCGACAGGTTCGGGAAGTAGACGGCGGGGACGATGACGTCCGCCTCCGCAGCGGCGGCGACGTTATCGGTGGCGATGCGCGCGCCGCTGGCGGCCGCGGCTCGAGCAGCGTCCTCCGGATCACGCGAGGTGATCACGACGTCGTGGCCGGCCCGCGAGAACGACGTAGCGAGGGCGGTACCGACGTTGCCGGCTCCGATGATGGCGACCTTCATGACGAGGTTCCTCCGTTGGCTGGGCGCAGGAGCGAAGGGCGTTGTGCCGGCTTGCCCACATCCCAACCTTGTTCGTTGACGACACAACCATACGACTGGTGTAGACTCCTGTCAATATCCGTTTACGGAGCACAAACATGACCAGCAACGAGGCGCCCCGGCTCGCGGTCGGCGCCCA
>JANOTJ010000232.1:0-7968 GCA_031416295.1 Chloroflexota bacterium | reverse complement strand
GTAGCGGGGCCGCGCGCCCAGTCGGGCCAGCAGCGCCGGGACCTCGTCCAGCGCGAACGGATCTGAGCCTGCGGCCACGACGCGGGCTTCGTCCGGCCGGATCAGCACCCACAGGCGCTTACGTGGGAACCCGAGGCTGATAGTAAGGCCTGCCACCAGCAGGATCCCGCCGAGCCAGATCAGGCCCTGGCCCGGGTCGTGCTTGGCGATCAGCCCGATGTAGCTGGACGGGCGAACGAATTCGACGCCGATGGGCGGGTCGGTCGCAAGATATCCCTCGCCGGTCCGAAGGATCGTCTGGAACAGGATGTTCGGCGCTCCAGAGGCGTCGGTCGACGGGCCGAGACCGATCGTCAGCAGTTCGGCGACGCCGCCGTCGCTTTTGCGCAGGAGGAAGTCGACGGCCGAGTCGGTCCCGGGGATACGCAACAGACCCTCTGGCATGTTGTCGGCCGAGCCGTCGAGGATGACGGCGCCCTCGTACAGGAGCTGGCCGGTCGCGTCACGCAGGATGACTTCCACGGCCGGGCCGAAGAAGTTCGGGTGCAGGGTGTAACCGGCGACGCTCAGGGGATCGTTGACGAGGAGGTCCTTCTCGGCGATCGGAGCGCCGTCGCGGAAGACGGTCAGGCGCGTCCGATACTCGATGGGGATTCTCTGTTCGTTCCACCGCGCGACGAACTCCTCGTTGCGGACCAGCAGGTTCCCGGGCTGGCCTGGGAAGCCGACCGGCCGCGTCTCGCCGACGGGGATCTTCAGGATGGTCTCCGAACCGAACCGCGGGGTCACCACGCCCATGCCCAGGACGAACAATCCGAGGGCGGCGTGGGACAGGAGCGACCCCAGCGGCGACCAGCGATGCCGCTCCGCGAGGATGAACGTGCGATCCCCGTCCACGCTGGATCTGACCCGGTAGCCTCGCGCATGCAGACCGGTGGCGAGCGTCGCACTGTCCAGGCCGACGAGCGGATCGGTCCGACCGGGGAGACCCGGGGAATAGAAGCGCGTCGATCGTCTGACCGACGGGTGCCGGATGTCGCGCCAGATCCGCGGTGCGCGCTGGAGCGTGTTCCCGGCGAGGCTCAGCGTGAAGACAAGGACCAGCGCGCTGAACCAGCCGGTCGTGAAGACGCGATACAGGCCAAGCCGATCGTAGATGCCGCCGAGCAGGGGACCGTACGTGGATTCCGCGCGCTGCACCGCCAGCGCGTACGCCGCGGGATCGGCGAGGACCAGTGTCCCGAACTGGCGGACCAGGATCCCTGCCATGCCCGCGGCCGCGATGGCCAGCAGCAGACCGTTCGCGACACGGACGGAGATGAACGACTGCCATAGCCGACGAATGTGGCGACGCGCCGACCGGCGCCGGACCAGGGGGAGCGCGGAGGCCGTCATGGCGCCGGTCGGGGGCTGGCTGGCACCGCTCCGCCGGCAAGGCGTTCGGCGGCGCTGGCCCGCGGATCGGTCGGCTTCATGGCGCTGAAACGACGCGCGTCGTCGCGTGTGAGTTCCGAGGTGCCGCCCTCCACCGCGAACCGGGCGATCGCGCGGTACAGGTAGGCGTCGGCGATCGTCGGGTCGATGGCGAGCGCTCGATCGAAGAGCGCGAGCGCCGCGTCCGGGCGTCCACCGTCGAGCGCTGCCACCCCCAGCCCGAGAACGGCCTCCACCAGGTCCGGTTGCCGTTGCAGGACGGCACCGTAGGCCGCCGCGGCGTCCGCCGGTCGCCCGGCGTCCAGGTACGCGGCACCAAGCTCCAGGACCGTGGTCGTGTCGGCACGCTGCGCCTGGGCCCGGGCCTCCAACTCGGCCAGGCTCAGCAGCGTCTGTGACCCCGGCCGGCCGCTGATCTCCTGGCCGGCCACCCGGGGCACGATGGCCACGGCGAGCGGGATCGCGACAGCGACAAGGATCAGTCCGAGACCGGCCACGGCCGGCCACCGGTTCGGGGCCGCCAGCGGGGCTGCCAGCGGGTCCCCATCCGCGTTCGCCCGCCCGGTCCCGACCGCGGCGACGGGCCGCCGTCGAGCGCGCCAGACCAGGGCGATCGCACCCGCGAGCATCGACGCGCCGGGCAGGATCCAGAGCAGGGCGCCAAGCCCGTCACCCGGTGGCGCCAGGAGCACCCATGTCCCGAATCGGGCGACGAAATAGGCCCGGATCTCGTCGTCGCCCGCACCGGCAGCGAGTCGGTCGCGGACGATGGTACGCATCTGCGATGCCGACTCCGACGGCGAGTCCGCGATGGAGACCCCCTGGCAGACGGGACATCGCAGCTCCAGGTCCAGGGCCCGCGCCCGTTCCGCCATTGATGGAGACCCCGTCGACGCGGCCAGGACGGCGATCGCCAGTGCCAGGCCGCCAATCGCGCCAAGGACCCACGCGCTGCGCACGACGCGGCGGTGCCTCACAGGATCTCCTCGATCGCGGCGCGGAAGGTGTCGACCCGCAGTTGTCCCAGGAACACGCGCCTGATCGTGCCATCGCGACCGATCAGGAACGTCACGGGGATACCGCGGACCCCGTAGTCGATGGCCGTCTGACCGTCGGGGTCCAGCAGGCCGGGATAGCGGGTGGCGAACCGCTCCATGAACTCGCGTGCGGCGCCGGCGTCGTCCTGGAAGACGACACCGAGCACCTCGAGGCCGGACGCGGCGTACCGGGCCTGGGCATCGGCGAGCAGCGGGGCCTCCTCACGGCAGGGGATGCACCAGGACGCCCAGAAGTTGACGACGACCGGACGACCACGAAGGTCGGACAGGGACGTCATCCTCCCGTCGAGATCCTGAAGACGGAAGTCGGGCGCGGGTCGCCCGACCAGCGGTCCCGTCAGGCCGCTGGTGTCGCCGGAGATCCGGATCGTGCCCAGGGCCATGATCGCGAACGTCAGCGCGACGACGACGAGCGAGACCACCAGCCAGCGCGGACGACCCGGGGGGCCGCCCGGTCGCGGGTCAGTCGGCGCGGGCATCATCGACCTCCGCGACGGCCCGACATGGGCGCGGCGATGAGACCGCCCAGGGCGACCATCCCGCCTCCCACCCACAACCAGCTCATCAGGGGCAGGGTCGACACGCGCAGCGTTGCGGTCCCGGCCACCGGGTCGGCGTCCAGCAGCGTCACGTAGACGTCCTGGAGCGGCGACGCCGCGATCGCGGGTGTCGGTACGGCACCGTTCGAGCCCGAGTTCGGAAAGACGCTCAGGGAAGGATCGATGGCAAGGTCCCCGCTGGGCCCCTGCACCACGGCATCGGCGATGATCATCGATCGGTCCGATCGCGACTCCATCCGGAGGCCGTCGAGGCGGATCGTGGTGGACCCCAGGCGCAGCGTCTCCCCGGCTCTCAGGACATCGGAGGCGTCGGCTCGGCCGCTGCCGACCGCCACGATCGCGATGGCGGCGAGGCCGATGCCGGCGTGCGCGATGAGGCCGCCGATGGCCCGTCGGCCCCGCGTGCGTGCGGGACCCGGACCTGCGGCGCGTGTTTCCCGGAGCCGACCGCCCGCGAGCCACAGCGAATGCAGCAGCGCGAAGGCGCCGACGGCCAGGCCGACGAACAGACCGGGGCGACCGGTGGCCACAGTCGCGACCGTCGCGCCGAGCACGGCGACGATCGCCGTGACCGCCAGCGTGCGCCCGCCGCGTTCGTGCCAGCGACCCCACGGCAGCGACGGCCCGGCCGCCAGCAGGATCACGAGGGCGGCTGCGACGGGGCCCACGACCCGCTCGAAGTACGGAGCCCCCACCGACACGCGCTCGGCCGTCACCAGTTCGATCGCGAGCGGGGCGAGGGTCCCGGCGAAGACCGTGGCCGCGATCCCCGCCAGCAACAGGTTGTTCAGGACGAATGTTGTGCCTCGGACGCCGAGCGGGCCGCGCGCGACGGGCTCGCGCGGCAGCCGGTTCAGCAACACGCCGGCGGTGCCGACCAGGACGATCGCCAGGAGCAGGGCGAACATCGGGCCGACCGCGGTGCGTGCGAATGCGTGGACCGACTCCAGGATCCCGCTTCGGGTGACCAGCGTCCCGACGATGACCAGGACGAACGATGCCAGGACGAGCAGCACGTTCCAGGTCACGAGCTCGCCCCGGCGGCGCTGCACCATCGCCGAGTGCAGGAACGCCGTCGCCGTGAGCCATGGCAGGAGCGCCACGTTCTCCACCGGATCCCAGGCCCAATAGCCGCCCCAGCCCAGTACGGCATACGACCACCAGGCGCCAAGGACCAGCCCGGCGGCAAGGGCCACCCACGAGCCGAGAATCCACGCCCGGGTGACGCGCAACCACGCCGCATCCACGCGGCGCACGACGAGCGCCGAGATGGTCAGCGCGAACGGGACGGCGAGCGCGATGAACCCGAGATACAGCAGGGGCGGGTGCGCGACCATGAGGGGGTGGTTCTGGAGCAGGGGATTCGGTCCGGGTCCATCCGCCGGGACCGGGCTGACCCTCGCCCAGGGTTGTGTGGGCCCGATGAGCAGCGCCAGGAAGAAGGCCTGGAGCGCGAACAGGATGGTCATGGCGATCGGCAGAAGCGGCGCCACCGTCGCGGGCGCGCGGTGAAGGAACCAGGCTATCGCGACCGAGAGGACCGCCGCCCACAGGATGAGCGAGCCAGCCTGGGCGCTCCACAGGGACGCGATGGTGTACAGCAACGGGGTCGCGCGACTGCCCACCTCCGCGACATAGGCCACGGAAAAGTCCCGCGACACCAGGGCCACCTCCATGACCAGCCCGGATGCAACCGTCACGAGAGCGACCGCCGCCCCGATTCGACGCACGGTCACGCCCACGTCGACGCGCCCGATCGTGCGGGCGGCAGCCATGATGCCGGCGATCGACAGTCCGAATGCGACGAGGGTCAGCGCCAACCCGAGCGGCGCGAGGATCACGGCGCTGCCTCGATGAGCGAGTCGAGCAGGCCGGGCGGGATGCTCTGCCCGGGCGCGAGCGGCGCATAGACCTCCGAGTGCTTGATCAGCAGCTCTTCGGCCAGGAAGGACGTCGCAGACTCGCGCCGCCCGGCCAAGACCACCGCCACGCCGTCTCGAAACAGGGCGGTGGGGATGGCCTGCGTACGGACGGCGATGGACGTCGTGCCATCGCTCACGACGAAGCGCAATTCCCTGGTCGACTCCTGCCACTGGACGGATCCGGTCTCCACGACGCCATAGAGCCGGATCGGCTCATCCGTGGGATCGGCGGCGAGTTCGGTCGGCGTCACGTAGTACACGAGCGCGCCCGGCGCGCCGAGGGTGATGACGGCGATCAACGCGACCACCAGCATGCCCAGCCCGAGCAGCGTGGCCGGCCGTGCGCGACCGGCCGTCACGGCCGCTCTTGCGCCGGACGGTCGGGACGGACCTCGCCGGCGACTCGCGCCGCTCCAGCCACCAGGCTCTGCCGGCGTCGAGCCCGATCCAGTCGTCGGCGCAGCTGGAGCGCGTACCCGCCAAGCGTCGCAATGACCACTGCATACGCCGCCAACACGTACGGAAGATCAGTCATCGCAGCCCATCCGCGGACAGCCAAAGCTCCGCCTCCAGTCGCTCCAGCAGGATGCGCCGACCGATCAGCCAGAGATAGAGAAGCGTGAACGCCACGACGGAGAACAGGAGTTGCGCGAGCAGCAGGTGGTCGATCGCAGGATCGCCCGGTCGGATGACCGTGGGCGGCTGGTGCAAGCTCCGCCACCAGAGCACGGAGAAGTGCACGATCGGGACGTTCAGGAACCCGAGCAATCCGATCACGGCAGCGACCCGAGCCCGGCGGTCCGGATCGGCGATCACGGAGCGCAGGAGAAGGTACCCGACGTACACCAGGAACAGGACGGCCGTCGTCGTCAGGCGCGGGTCCCACTCCCACCACCGGCCCCACGTCGGGCGGCCCCAGATCGCCCCGGTGACGATGGCCAGGCCCGTGAAGACGACGCCGATCTCGGCGCTGGCCACGGCCACGCGGTCGAACCGGAAGTCTCGACGAATGAGATACCCAAGCCCAGCTGCCATGGTCACGAAGAAGGCCAGATACGCCAGCCAGGCGCTCGGGACATGGATATACATGATGCGCTGGACATCGCCCTGGATTGCGTCCGGGGGCACTCCTACGAGCGCGGTCGCAAGGGCTGCTCCCACGACGAGTCCGACGAGGATCCCAGGGAGCCGGAGGCGAGGGCGGCGCGGTGACCGCGCCCATGTCGTCAACTCGGTCCTCCGACCAGGTCGTAGGTGAGGAGACCGATGCCGCAGAAGAGCAGGGCCTCCACCCCCAGGATGGCCAGCCATGGGGCGATCGACGCGCCGTCGGGATCGAGCAGACCCCGAGCTGCCTGCACGCTGGCGATCGAGGTGGGGATGAGCATCGGCACGGTGACGACCGGCAACAACAACGAGCGTTGCGCGGCGGGGGCGACGAGCGTCGCCGCCAGGACGACCACCGAGGCCGTGCTCAGGGCGACCAGGCCGCTGACCGCCATCACCAGGGAGACCCCCGCGTTGATCCGGACATCGAGCAGGATGACGGTCGTCGCCCACGTCCAGAGCAGGACGATGGTCAGGAGCACCGCACAGGCCAGGACCTTGGCGAGGAAGATCGCCGGGCGATCGATCAGTGTCAGCCATAGCCACGAGCGGGCATCGTCGTCGCGATCGATCGACTCGAGTCGATCCCCGATAAGGAGCGCAGCGTAGAGGGTGGAGATCCAGAGCAGCGGCGCCGCCACTTCGGCCCGCCCGATCTCCCCCGGCGTCGAGGACAGCCCGACGATCACGACCGCCACGGTCGCGAGGACGACGGCGCTCCAGAGGCTCGTCCTGGACCGCAACTCGATCCGAAGATCTTTTGCGGCCAGCCACAGGGTGGTGCGGATCAGGCGCATCGTCACGCTGGTGACGCAGGGAGCGCGGCACTCCAGGGGTGCAGTTCTACGCTCCGAGTCGGACTCCGCAGCACGGTCGAAGGTCGATGGCCCGAGATCACCGTCAGCCCGCCAGCGGATCTGTGGTCATCCAAGACGTCGGCCACCAGGCGCACGGCGTCACCGTCGAGGGACCCGAACGGCTCATCGACGATCAGCACCGAGGCCCGACTCACCACGGCTCTCGCGATGGCGAGGCGACGGCGCGTGCCGGCGGACAGGGTGGCGACCGGCCGGTCCGCCACGTGTCCGATGCCATGCCGCTCCAGCGTGGCATCGGACGAGCGCGGGTCGCGTCGGCCAAGGCGGGCGGCCAGGACGAGCGTCTCGCGGGCGCTCAGCCCGTCGAACAGCTGCGTTTGGTGACCAACGAAGGCGATGCGCACGGCCTGATCACTCGAGCTCCAGATCACGTGTCCGCGGTCCGGTCGAAGCAGTCCGGCCAGCACGCGCAGGAGGGTGGACTTGCCCGATCCGTTCTGCCCGAGAACTTCGACCAGATCGCCGCCGTCCGCTTCCAGGGAAACATCCCAGAGGGCCACGGTTGCGCCGAAGAGTCGGGTGATGCCCTGCGCGTCGAGACGGACCGCTGGGGCACGGCGGGTAGTTGACCTTGATACCACGGAGACGCACCTGCGGAGGGTTACGACAGAACCGTAGTATGCACGTGCTCCCGTATCCGAGAGCCAGCGTCCGGGACCCTCAGAGCAGGGGCGACACGTCGCCCAGATGACAGCCGACCGTCACCGCGATGACGATCACCAGCGGCAGCCATTCATAGGGCAGGGGCGTGGTTCGCGCCGCGGGTCGGCCTGCTGCCGCATCGATCAATGCCTGAATCCGGCGATCGCCAGCGCCGGAAAAGGCCGTTCCTGCGGTCCGATGCGGGTCGACCTTGAGCAACGCTGCGGCGATCGCTCCGGGGTGGACGCCGCGCTGCATCGCGTACGCGTCTGCCGCCTCTTCCAGCTGTGCGAGTCGGGCCGACAGCAGGCCCCGAGCCGCTGCTGACCGCCCGACGATCCGAAGCCACGCTTCGAGGGCGGCAGCA
>JANOTJ010000231.1:0-1544 GCA_031416295.1 Chloroflexota bacterium | reverse complement strand
CGCTGGGACCGATCCGCCTCGATCCTCACCCTCGTCGATCGCATCGAGGCACGTCTCGCGGTCGTGCGCCTCGCGGCCCGGGATCTGGGGCTGGAGCTCGAAAGCCTCATCGGGCCATCGCTCGCGGATGCCGATCCGGCTGTTGGGGTCGCCGCGGCGGGCGAAGCGATCGACGCGGTCCGGGACGCAGTCCGCGCTGGCACCCTCCGATACATGGCGGTCATGGCGACCGCCGGCAGTGCCGTGTGACCAAGCACGCACGGACTCGGCCGCCGTCGCCGGCGGGGCGATCGTGCGAGTCGAAGCGTCGCTGGACGGCGAGTGGCGGGTCGGGGCCGTGCTCGTGGTCGGAACCGGGCTCGCGATCTGGCTGGGTCGGCGGCGCACCGGGTGACAACCCGCGGTGGTCAGTCCGGTTCGCGAAGGTCGACCACCGTACGCCAGCGGCGAAGTCGCCCGGCTCGCACGAATCGCTGGACGAGCGACTCCTCCACGACGATCAGCGCCATCGCCAGCTGACCGCGAACCGATCGCGGCCCTCGACGGAGCAGGTAACGAGCTACTCGTCGCCGATGCTCACTGCGCCGCACGAGACCGTCGGTCACGTCCTCGCTCCCGATGGCGGCGACCCCGAGGTCCGTGGCGAACGCCGCGACAGGATCCGGCGGCGATGACCCGAAGGCCAGGACCGTCGCGAACAGGCGTCCCCGTCCTTCCAGTGCGTCGCGGATACCGCGGAGGACATCCGGGTCCACCGGCACGAACATGAGAGAGTCCAGCGCGTAGGCACCGGTCGCGCCGACGCGCGGCGGACGGCGGATGGAGTCTCGGACGAACGACACGTTCGGCCGCGGGTCGACCACCGCCACCCGGGCCGTCGCCGTCTCGATCGCCCGCGCCGAAAGGTCGACGCCGGTCACCGTAGCTCCGGGACGCCGGTTTACCTCGAGCGCGATCCCGCCCACGCCACTTCCAAGGTCGAGCAGCCGACCGAACTCGCCGGGGTCGAGGAATCGAACCAGGGCGTCCAGGTCGTCCGCCGTTGTGTAGCCGTGCACGGCGACACCCGGGATCGGGGCGGCCAGATCGAGGAATCGGCGACCTTCGGGCGATCCGGTCAGCAGCCGGTAGCTCGCCTCGAAGTAGTGTCGGACGCCCTCGGACGCCATGCGATCGACGTATGCCATCGCCAGGACGATACGTCGGCCAGAGCGTAAGCCGCGTCACAGCGAATCCATATGGTGTCCGTACGCTGGGTCCATGCTGCCCTTGCGGACCATCGCTCTTCTCGTGACGATCGCGCTCGTTGCGGCGGCATGTGCGTCCCCGGCCGGGTCTGCGTCCCCCGGCGCGGGGACGTCTCCCGACCCTAACGCGCCACCGTCGTCCGCCGGCGCCGGCGCGACCGAGGCCCCGGACCTCAACGACCTTCGCGTCCCGACCGAGGGCTGGTCCACCGACTTCTCGATCGCCTCCGTCGACCTCGGTGTGTTCCAGGGTGGTGGTCCGCCCAAGGACGGCATCCCGCCCATCGACGCGCCCCG
>JANOTJ010000230.1:0-3764 GCA_031416295.1 Chloroflexota bacterium | reverse complement strand
AACGGCGATCGACCGGTCCGTGCTCGAGACGACCTCGCCCGCGAGATCGATGCCCGGGATGAGCGGGCTGATCCGCGCGACCCGGCCGTCGGGGCGAACCGCCAGGCCGTCCTTGTAGTTGACGCTGGACCACGCGACCCGGATCTCGACCTCGCCCGGTGGCAGGTCGGCCTCGGCGAAGGCCCGCGCCCCGCGCTTCACTCGCGTGGCGCCCGCGGAGTCCTGGACCTTCTCGGCGACGTAGGCACGGAACGTGGCGGGAATGGCGCTCATGATCGGACAGCCTAGCGGGACGCGGCTCAGCGGTCACGTCGTTCCGGACCGCACCCTGCGCGGTCTCGCGGTAGGTTGCGATTTGGAGACGCGGGCTTGACGAGGCGCCCGCGTCTCCGGCACCATCGCCGAGCGATGAACCCGACCACCCTGTCCTGGAACATGTGTATGCGCTGGCGGCCCCGCCGTGCGGAGGATGGGGTCTGAGGTCACGCGCACCTGACACGAGGTAGGAGCGGGACCACAGACACTCAGTCGCAGGGGCCGCGGACTCCACACCGGAGCCGCGGCTTTTTGTTTGCCTCCGAAACCACACGACGGGTGTCGCCATCACCGCCACCGATCGCCGTCACCGCCACCGACCAGCGCAACCGTCACCAATCAGCGTCATCACCCCAGCAGCAACGGAGCGACCCACGACATGGCCGAACTCGATCCCAGCACATTCCGCCCAGAGACCCGAGCCCTGCATGCGGGCCAGAAGCCGGACCCCACGACCAATGCCCGAGCCGTCCCGATCTACGCCACGACGAGCTACGTGTTCAACGACGCGGCCCATGCCGCGCGCCTGTTCGGGCTCCAGGAATTCGGGAACATCTATACCCGGATCATGAACCCGACGACCGACGTCTTCGAGCAGCGCGTCGCTGCGCTGGAGGGTGGCGTCGCAGCCCTGGGCGTTGCCTCAGGCCAGGCCGCCGAGACCTTGAGCATCCTCAACCTCGCCCGCGCCGGCGACAACATCGTCAGCTCGTCGTCGCTCTACGGCGGCACGTACAACCTGTTCACCCACACCCTGCCCAAACTCGGCATCACCACGACCTACGTGGACGGCTCCGATCCGTCGGCGTTCGGTCGAGCCATCAACGAGAAGACCAAGGCCGTCTTCCTGGAGCTTATCGGCAACCCGCGCCTGGACGTGCATGACCTCGCTTCCATCGCGGACGTGGCCCATGCCCGGGGCGTGCCGGTCATCGTGGACAACACCTTCGCGCCACTCCTCGCCCAGCCGATCAAGCACGGCGCCGACATCGTCATCCATTCGGCGACCAAGTGGATCGGCGGTCACGGCACGGCGATCGGCGGCGTGGTCGTGGACGGCGGCACGTTCGACTGGGCAGCCAGCGAGCGCTTCAAGGCAGACTTCGTCGATCCGGACCCGTCGTACCACGGGATCAGCTACACCGCGGCCTTCGGGAACCTCGCGTTCATCCTCAAGCTGCGCGTCCAGGGCCTGCGCGACATCGGCGCGGCCCTGAGCCCGTTCAACTCGTTCCTGTTCCTACAGGGCCTGGAGACGCTGCCGCTGCGCATCACCCGCCACAGCGAGAACGCACTCGCGGTCGCGAAGTGGCTGGAGACTCGCGACGAGGTCACCTGGGTCAGCTACCCGGGTCTCGAGTCGCACCCGAGTTACAAGCAGGCCAGGAAGTACCTCACCGGCGGGTTCGGCGGCGTCGTCACATTCGGCGTGAAGGGTGGCGCGGAGGCCGGTCGCCGGCTCATCGACAACGTCCAGATCTTCTCGTTGCTCGCGAACGTGGGTGACGCCAAGTCGCTGATCATCCACCCGGCGTCCACCACGCACTCGCAGCTGGAGCCCGAAGAACAGGTCGCGACCGGCACGACCGAGGATCTCATCCGTCTGTCGGTGGGCCTGGAGCACATCGACGACCTCATCGCCGACCTCACCCAGGCCCTCGAGGCGGCCACGTCCGACAGCGCCGCCGACGGGACCCTCGTCGGCGCCGCCGGGTGACCGTGACCCTGGACGCGCCAACGACTCGGCCGGCCGGTCTGCCCACGGGGACCGGCCGGCTCGAGGCGGCGTCGTTCGGGGCGTTCACGCTCACCGACGGGCTGGTGCTCCCCGAGCTGACCGTCTCGTACCGGCATGACGGCCCGGCGCCGGGAACGGCCCCGCAGGTCGTCGTCGTCCATGCCCTGACCGGGTCCGCGGACGCCGCCGGCGACTGGTGGGAGCCGCTCATCGGCCCCGGCCGGGCGCTGGATACGGAGCGGTTCGGCGTGCTCTGCGCCAACCTGCTCGGCGGCCGCTACGGGACGACCGGACCGACATCGATCGATCCGCGGACGGGCATCCCTTTCGCATCGGACTTTCCGGCCATCTCGACGCGCGACCAGGCACAGGCCCAGTGGCTACTCCTGGACGCACTCGGCATCGATGACGTCGCGCTCGTCACTGGCGGCTCGCTCGGGGGGATGGTCGCGCTGGAGGTCGCCCTCGAGCGACCTGCGGCCGTCCGCCACGTCGCGCCCATCGCGGCACCCGCGGCGACCGGGCCGATGGCCATCGCCTGGAATCACCTCCAGATCGCCATGATCGAGGTGCTCGGCCTGGAGGGCCTCTCGCTCGCCCGGCAGCTGGCCATGACGACCTACCGCAGCGAGGCTGACTTCGACGAGCGATTCGGGCGCTCGATGGAGCCCGACGGGCGATCCTCGATCGTCAGCTATCTCGACTACCAGGGGCGCAAGCTCATCGAACGCTTCGATCCGGCGACGTACCGGGTCCTCGCGGGGGCCATGGACCGCCACGACATCGGTGCCGGGCGGGGCGGCACCCAGGCGGCGCTGGCCACGCTTGCCGCAGCCGGCGTCGGCCTCACCGGTGTCGGCATCGAGGACGACATCCTGTACGGTCCGCGCCAGATCAAGGTGCTCGTGGACGCGGCCATCGCGGCGGGCATGGATTCGACGCGCTACCGGGAGATCGCGTCCACGAAGGGCCACGATGCGTTCCTCGTGGAGTGGGATCAGCTGGCCTCACTCCTGCGCGAAGCCCTCGCCGGCTGAGGTCAGCCGCCGCGGGTCGGTCCGCCCGGCACGAACGGCAGGGGCGTCGGTGGCGGATTCGTCTGCTCGCGCCACAGGAACTCGCGGAGGGTGAGGCCACTGGCCCGGATCTCGACGGCCCGGTCCCGCCCGACGTAGCGGAAGTGCCACGGCTCATAGACGTAGCAGGTGACCGAGATCCTGCCCCTGGGGTAGGACAGCACGAACCCGTACTTCCAGGCGTTGGTCCGCATCCACGCGCCGGCCTTCGTCGTCCCCCAGTCGTCGAGGTCCCAGGGTTGGGCGCCGCCGTAGCTCTTGAAGTCGATGGCCGTGCCCAGCTGATGCTCGCTGTGGCCGGCCCGGGCGCTCTCCTTGAGCGCCGTCGCGTAGCCAAGCTTGCGGACCCAGGACTCGAAGGTAGCCTGCTGGGCCGTGTAGCTGCGGTACGCGGATTGGACCGCGAGGCGGGCGCCCGCGTTCCGTGCCGCGCCGGCCATCGCGCGCAGGTCGCTGAGGACGCGCTGGCCGACCGAGTGCCCGCCGTTCAGGCCGGCGTCGGCCGTCGAGCGCAGGTCACGGGGCACGTACGAGCTGGGCAGACGGAAGGTGTAGTCCAGGAGCGAGCGATCCCAGTCGGCGTACGTTCGGTGCCTGGTCAGCGTGTCGGCGACCGTGCAGGGCGGCAGGTCCGA
>JANOTJ010000229.1:0-1824 GCA_031416295.1 Chloroflexota bacterium | reverse complement strand
GTCTTCACGGAGCGTGCCATCCAGCCACTCGCCAGCGATGAGCATGCGCATCCTGTGGTCTCCACGTCCGGGTTCGGAGGTGTCGGTTCGAACGCGATTGACCGTGCGCAACCGATTGCGCTAACCTAGCATCCGCCCAGTCGCGCGTCAACGGGCCGGAGTATGGAGTGCCTTGATGTCAGCCCCACGGATGCGTGTCGCCGGAGCGCCAGTCTCGTTCGGCGTCGACGAGATCATGGTCGACGATGCGTGGATGCCGGAGCCCGAGGACGTGCTCGACTGGATCAGGGACATCGGGTTCGAAGGGACGGAACTGGGCCCGCCAGGCTATCTGGGCGATGCGCAGCAGCTTCGGGAGCGCCTCTCTTCCCGGGGCCTGGAACTGGTGGGCGCGTTCCTGCCCCAGCACTTCAGCCGGAACGAGAAGGCCGAGACGGACCGGGCGTGGCTCGCCGCCAGCCTGGAGCTGATCCGAGATGGCGCCCCGGACGGCTCGCGTCCCCTGGCGATCCTCTCCGACGAGTTCGACGAGCCGGACCGCCGAGCCTTCTCGGGCCAGATCCCGGCGCATCCCGAGACGTGGCTCACGGCGGCCAGGTTCGAGGCCCTCATCGACAACCTGCATCGAGCCGCAGAACTGTGCCGTGCCAAGGGCTTCGATGTCGTCATCCATCCGCACGCCGGGACCTACATCGAATCCGCGGATGAGATCGCCCGGGTGATGGATCGAATCGACTCGTCCCTGCTCGGCCTGTGCCTGGACACCGGCCACTTCCGCTTCGGCGGCGCAGATCCGACGCAGGCCGTGCACGACTACCACGAGCTCATCCGCCATGTGCACATCAAGGACTGCACGACCAAGGTCATGGACGATGTGAAGGCGGCGGGTCAGGGGCTGGAAGAAGCCTTGCGCCAGGGCGTGTTCTGCGAACTCGGCAAGGGCGACTCGGGGATCGACTCGGTCATCGAAGCACTCCGCGCCCACGACTACTCGGGCTGGCTGGTCATCGAGCAGGACCAGTACCTGCGGTCCTCTGACACACCGCAGTCGGTGGTTGCCGTCCAGCGCGCGAACCGCGAATACCTCCGACGCTTCGGGATCTAGGCTGCGCCGCGGCCCCAGCTTGGCGGCCGCCCCAGTCCTGCGCCGCTGCCCCGGTCCTGCGCGCTGGTAGACTTCGCGGACCGGTGTCGACGGTCAGCGGTGCACCCATTCGAGGCTTCTGCAAAACGTCCCGGGATACCTGGTCCAGGGACTCGTCGCCGTTGACCCAGGGGAACCTCGGCACGGAGCGCATGCACGGAGCGCATGGCCAGCGTGCGTGGAGGCCTTCGTCGATGTCGGACCGGTAGCCGCATCGGGCGGGAGTAGCTCAGTCGGTAGAGCGGCAGCCTTCCAAGCTGCATGTCGCGAGTTCGAATCTCGTCTCCCGCTCCAACCTCTCGCTCGCGCTTGACGAGAGCGACGAGCGAATGGGCCGTGTCCGGCCGTCGTGGATGTGTTCCGCATGGGAACCCTTGTGTCTGTCAGACACGTTTTCGCGATGAGTCCCTCGTGATCGGTCCCCCAGACGACGCTCCAGTGCTTCCTGGGCATGTGGGCCGTGCTCGTTCGTCACAGGAGCGTGTCTGACAGACACACGCGAGCCGCGACCCGGCGGCAGCCCCGGCCCGGGTCGGCGCCAGGATCCCGGACGCGGCAAACATCGAGTACACTGCGGCCCTCTCGTGCTCGATGGGCGCCCCGGTCAGCGCCCCGGTCGGCTTGTGCCGACCCAGATCTCGAACCACATCAAGCGCCCTGACCGGGCCCCGCGGACGGAT
>JANOTJ010000228.1:0-11502 GCA_031416295.1 Chloroflexota bacterium | reverse complement strand
CGAGGGCCTCTACGATGCGCACGGCATCCCGCCCGCGATCTCCCCGGTCGTCGACCGATCGCCGGGCCCCGTGTTCGGATCCGGCGGCCACCAGATCGGCCGGGTCACGTCGCTCGGCTGGAGCCCGATCCTCAAGCAGGCGATCGCGCTCGCCTCCGTTCCGCCGACCCACGAGGCTCCGGGGTCGTGCGTCGAGGTCGAATGGACCGTTGAGGGCCGGCGCGGCCGGGTCCCGGCGGTCGTCACCGCATTGCCGTTCATGGACCTGGAGCGCAAGCGGTCCTGAGCGGGCATCATGGGGTCGTGAGCGAACCATCCGCCGGCCCGGCGCGGACCGAACTGCCGCCCGATCCGTCCGAGTACGACTCGCCGCGCGCTGTCCGGGCCCGGGCCAAGGGCCTCCTCGCGCCGTACATCGCCGGCGGCACGGACCCGGACCCTGGCCCGGCCATCGCCGAGGAGCGTCGCTACGGCAAGCTCCTCGTGGCCATGGTCGTGACCATCGTGGCCGCTGGGTTCGTGGTCGGCACGTTGCTGGCCCTGATCGGCCCTGCCGGCGGCCGGTGACCGCCACGTCGGACCTGACCATCGCCAGCCTGCCATCCGCGGCCATCACCGCTGTCGAGTGGGATGCCGCGCACGACGCGCTCATCGCCACGTTGCGCGACCTGATCCGCATCCCGTCGATCAACCCGCCGCGTCCCGAGGCGCCCGACGGGGAGTTGCGCGTCGCGCGCTACCTGGCCGATCGCCTGACCGCCCTGGGCCTCGAGCCCGAGATCGTGGAGCCTGTCCCCGGGCGGGGCTCAGTCCACGCCCGGCTGCACGGCGATGGCACCGGCGGCGAGCCGTTCCTGCTCCTGTCCCACCTGGACGTCGTGCCCGCGCCGGCCGAGCGTTGGACCCACGACCCGTTCGCCGCCGATGTCGCGGACGGCTACGTGTACGGCCGAGGCGCCGTGGACATGAAGGACATGATCGCGCTGGAGCTCGGCGTCATCGAGCGCCTCGTCGCGGAGGCCCGCGCGGCCGGCCGGGATCCCGCGCGCGACCCCATCCCGGGCCTGCGCCGCGACGTCCTGTTCACGTGCACGGCGGACGAAGAGGCCGGCGCCCAGGCCGGCGCGCGCTGGATCGCCGAGCACCGACCCGAGTGGCTGCGTGCGGCGGGCGCCGTGAACGAGTGCGGCGGCGTGTCGGTGACGGTCGCCGGTCGCCGGCTGTACCCCATCCAGGTCGCGGAGAAGGGCTTCCTCGCCTATCGCATCCACGTCCGCGGCACGTGGGGCCACGGCTCCATGCCGCGCGAGGACAACGCCGTGGTGATGGCCGCGACCATCGTGGAACGGCTGGCCCGCCCGGGTCCGGTCCGCCTGACGCCCGTGATGACCCGCTTCCTGGAGGCTGCCGCCGAGGCCCTCGGCGGGGACGCCGCCACGGCCCTGCGCCAGATCGCCGCTGGTGATGCCGGGGCGGACCGAGCCATCGAAGCGCTGTGCGACCCGATGTATGCCCGGGCCCTGCGGGCCCTCGTTCGCCAGACCCTCAGCCCGGACGTGATCAACGCCGGGGTCAAGTACAACGTCATCCCGGGCGACGCCGTGCTGGAGGTCGATTGCCGCATCCTGCCGGGCACCACCGAGCCAGAGATGCGGGCCGAGGTGGAGGCACGCATCGGGCCGGACCTCCTGCCCGCCTGCACGATCGAGCTGATGGTCTTCGGTGGCCCCACCGAGTCACCCGCCGAGGGACGGCTCTATGACACCCTCGTCGCCACGCTGCGCGACCACGACCCCGACGGCGTGCCGGTCCCCGTGATGACGCCATTCGCCACCGACGCGAAGTTCACGATCCCGCTGGGCACGCCGACGTACGGCTTCTCGCCGCTGCGCCTGGATCCCGACGAACGCTTCCTCGAGCGCTTCCACGGCGTCGATGAGCGAGTCTCGCTCGACGCCCTGCGCTTCGGCCTGCCCGTCCTCTACGACGTCACCCGCCGCTTCTGCGGCTGACTCGCGAGCGCCGGATCGAGACCGGCGGACTGGCCGGCCCTACGTCCCGTCCTCGCGGCGGGCGCGGATGAGCTTGCCGCGGCGGCTGATGGCGTGGGTGGCAAGGGCCGCGACGCCCATGGCCACGAGGGCGCGCTCGGCGGTCGGCAGCGGCCGGACGGCGGACAGGAACTGATCGGCCCGGCCGCGATCCACGACGCGCAGCACGGCCTGGCCGCGAGGGGTCAGCCGCAGGAGCTTCTGGCGGCGATCCTCTTCCTCCGCGCGGCGCTCGACGAGTCGACGCTTGACCAGTCCATCGATGAGCCGCGACGTGGCCGAGGGCGAGCGGTTGATGGCCTCCGCGAGCTCCCCGACCGTCAGTGTGCTGCCGTCCGCGAGGACGTACAGCGCGGCCAGCTGGGTGAAGCCAAGGCGCAGTTCCCCGAGCTGGCTGGCAAAGCCGATGACCAGCTCCCGCCACAGGGCCCGACCCATGGCCACCCGCTCGCTGACCTGGCGCACGTTCTGGATGCGCTGGCCGGCGGCGAGCACCGGGGCGGACAGGTCGGCCTCGAAACGCCGGGCGATGGTCCGGGCGGGAGCTGGTTTCGTGGTTCGACGGGGCTCGGTCATGGACACATCGAAGCGTAGCGCGTCATGGCCGACACGTGCAGCCCTGCACGCGAATCGCCCCGTGCCGCCACGCGCGCGTCTACCCTTCGCCACGATGTCACAGCTTGCCTTTGTCTTCCCCGGCCAGGGCTCCCAGAGCGTGGGCATGGGCCGGGATCTCGCCGCGTCCTCGCCCGCCGCGGCCGCCGTCTGGGCCGCCGCCGATGCAGCGCTCGGCGAACCCCTGAGCACCCTGGCCTGGGGCGGCCCGACCGAGCGCCTGGACCTGACCGAGAACGCCCAACCGGCGATCCTCGCGGCGTCCATCGCGATCCTGGCCTCGTTGCGCGAACGCTGGGCAGCGGCCGGTCTGACCGCCCCGACCCCGGCCTTCGCTGCCGGCCACTCGATGGGCCAGTACTCGGCATTCGTCGCGGCCGGTGTCCTCTCGCTCGAGGACGGCGTTCGCCTGGTCCGCCGCCGCGGCGAGCTGATGCAGGCCTCCGGACAGGGTCGCGAGGGTGCGATGGCCGCGCTCATCGGCCTCGATGACGTTCGGCTGCCGGAACTCGTTGCCGGAGCTGCTGTGCATGGCACGTTCGTCGTGGCAAATCGCAACGCCCCGGGCCAGGTCGTGGTGTCGGGCGAGCGCGCCGCCATCGAGGCCGGGGCCGAGCTGGCGCGGGACCTTGGCGCGAAGCGCGCGATCGTGCTGCCGGTGAGCGTCGCCGCCCACTCCCCGCTGATGGCCGAGGCCGCCGAGGCGATGCGCGCCGAGCTGGCCACGGTCACCTTCGCCGACCCGTCCACGACCCTGCTCGCCAACGCCGATGCCCGCCCGATCCGCACGGCCGACGGCGCTCGAGCCGAACTCGTGGAGCACCTGACCGCGGGCGTCGACTGGGTGAGCGCCGTCCAGGCGATGGTCGCCGCGGGCGTGACCACATTCGTCGAGGTCGGCCCGGGCAGGGTCCTGACCGGACTCATCAAACGAATCGCGCCGGATGTCGAGATCATCCCCGCGGACGACCCGGCGTCGATAGATCGCCTCATCGCCCTTGGGCCCGAGCCGGCCTGACCGTCACCCTGGAGGAACCAACCCACATGCGTCGACCCGACTACGACCGCCGCGTCGTCGTCACCGGTCTCGGGGTCATCAGCCCCGTCGGCAACGACAAGACCAGCGCCTGGTCCAACCTCGTCAACGGCGTGTCCGGCCTCGCGCCGATCACCCATTTCGATACGACGCCGTACGAGGCCAAGGCTGCCGGCGAGGTCCACGACTTCGACGCGAAGGTGTGGATGGACCCCAAGGCCGCCCGGCGCAGCGAATCGAGCCTGCACTTCGGGGTCGCGGCCGCCAAGCAGGCGCTCGCCGACTCCGGCTTCGAACTGACCGACGAGAATCGCACCGAGGTCGGCGTCGTGTTCGGTTCGGGCGCGGGTGGTCAGCAGCTGTTCGTGGACAACTACATCTCGCTGCACGATCGCGGCAACCGCACGGTCGCCCCGACATTCATCGCCAACGCTCTGGTGGACAGTGCCTCGGGCATGATCGCCATCGAGACGGGCGCCATCGGCCACAACATCTGCATCGTGTCGGCGTGCGCCACGGGCACCCACAACGTCGGCGAGGCGGCCGAGGCGATCCGCCGCGGCGACTGCATCGCGGTCATCACGGGCTCCACCGAGGCGCCCCTCCTGGAAGTCGCCCACGCGGGCTTCAGCAACATGCGCGGGATGGGCATGCCCCGACCCGGAGAGCCGATCTCGACCGTCTCTCGACCGTTCGATCTCAGCCGTGATGGCTTCGTCCTCGGGGAGGGCGCGGGCTCCCTCTTCCTCGAGGATCTGGAGATCGCCAAGGCCCGCGGCGCGACCATCTACGCCGAGATCGTGGGCTATGGCTCGGCGGCCGACGGCTGGGACATGGTCCAGCCCATCGATGAGGGGGTCGGCTCGGCTCGGGCCATGCAGATGGCCCTGGATCGGCGCGGCGTGCCGGCCGACGAGGTGGACCTCATCAACCCGCACGGAACGTCGACGCCACTTGGCGACAAGCGCGAGGCGGAGGCGATCTGGACGGTCTTCGGGCCGCGCGCGGCGCGCGCTGCGCGGTCGATCGCGATCAGTGCCACGAAGTCGATGACCGGGCACATGATGGGCGCCGCGGGTGCCTTCGAGGCCTTTGCCACGGTCATGTCCGTGGCCGAGCAATGCGCTCCGGGCACGCTCAATTTCCGCGATTCGGATCCCGAGTGCGACGTGTGGGTCCAGGCCGAGACGCAGGCCCTGCCCATCCGCTACGCCCTCTCGAATAACATCGGGCTGGGCGGCCACAATGGGGCCGTCATCTTCAAGCGCTACGACGGGGACTGAACACCCGGGAGGGACCGTGCCCGCTCAACGAGATCCTGCGCGCCGGGCCGTGATCACCGGCCTCGGAGCCGTGATGCCCATCGGCAACGATTTCCCGACCTACTGGAAGAACCTCCAGGCCGGCGTCACCGGCACGCGGCTCATCCGCAGTTTCGACGCCTCGGCTCACGAGGTGCGCATCGCGGCCGAGGTCGTGGATTTCGACCCGAAGCAATGCATGGACGCCAAGATGGCCCGACGGATGAGCCGCTTCATCCAACTCGCGATGGCGGCGGGCAAGGAAGCGGTGGCCCACAGCGGCATCGACTTCGCGGCGATGACCCCGGAGCAGCGCGATCGGGTGGGCGTCGTCGTCAACACCGGCGGCGGGGGCATCGAGCAGATCATCGATGCGACGCACATCCACGACACCAAGGGCCCGCGCTTCGTCTCGCCGTTCACGGTGCCGGCACTCTCGGGCTCCATGGGCGCCGCGATGCTGTCCATGGAGTGGGGCCTGACCGGCCCGGTCATGACCCAGGTCGCGGCCTGCGCCAGCTCGGTCATCGCCTTCCAGGACGCGCTCCGGCTGATCCGCACCGGGGAGTGCGACGTCGTCGTGACCGGCGGCGCGGAAGCCCCGATCTGGGCGATGGGCGTCGCTGCCCTGGCCAACATGACCGCCCTGTCCAAGCGCAACGATTCGCCCGAGACGGCGTCGCGGCCCTTCGACCGGACGCGCGACGGGTTCGTCCTGGGTGAGGGCGCCGGGGTCTGCGTCGTCGAATCGCTGGAGCACGCGATGGCCCGCGGCGCGACGCCGATCGTGGAGATCCTGGGCGCTTCCCTGACCGCTGACGCGTTCCACATCAGTGCTCCGGAGCCGACCGGCCGGGGCCAGACCCGGGCGATGACCAACGCCCTGCGCGATGCCGACGTGGCGCCCGACGAGATCGACTACATCGTGGCCCACGGCACGGCCACGCCACTCAACGATGTGACCGAAACGCGAGCGATCAAGGCCGCCTACGGTGCCCACGCTTACAAGGTCGCCATCAGCTCTCCCAAGTCGATGATCGGGCACCTTGTCGGCGCCGCCGGCGTCGCCTCGGCATTGGCCGGCATCGGCGCGATCCGCGACGGGGTCATCCCGCCGACGGCCAACCTGCACACGCCCGACCCGGAATGCGACCTTGATTACGTGCCGCTGACGGCGCGTCCGGCGAAGGTGGATACGGTCGCGGTGGATGGCTTCGGCTTTGGCGGCCAGAACGCGGTCGCCATCTTCCGGCGCGTCACGGACATCTGACCGCGATCTGAGCGCGGCCGTTAGTCCGCGGTGTCCGCCCGCAATGCGGCAAGGACCGCTGGGTCGATCCAACCGAGTGCGGCGCCGCGCGCCTCCAGGTTGGCCACGCCCATCCATCCGAGCAAGGCCGCGTCCCATGTCTCGTCCCACATTGGCCCCGAGGCACGAGGTGTCCCCACCCTGGGCACGACACCGAGAGCGGCGCGAAGCCGGGTCTTGAACGGGTCGTCGTGGCCCGCGGCCCAGCCCGCTCGCGCGAGTCGCCATTGTAATTCCGTCGCGAGCGCAGTCTCGATGGGGATGAGGTCCGCCGGGTCCGGGCGCTCCATCAGGACACGCCAGATCCCCAGCAGGCGGGCCAGCTCCGGGACTGGATCCTGGTGATCGTCGACGCGTAGATCGATCCAACGGTCGTCTCCCTCCCCGTACCCACCCCGCGCGCGGACCACGAGGAGCGCCGCCGATTGACGACCCCGACGATCGCCACCTGCGCGGTCACCAGCCAGCAGGGCATCCACGAGGCGATCCGGCAATGGCTGGGCTGACGCGGCGTAGGTGGTGGCGACGGCGTCGACGACCTCCGGGCCGGTGAGGATATTGCCCTGGACCGCCCATCCGGGACCGGTCCGGCCGCCGGCCCAAGGGAGGCATCCCTGCCCAGTGAAGGTGCCTGAGCCGCCGTGCGCGTCCACGATGCCCACCTGGCGTTCAGTGGAACCGTCGTCCGCGTCGGTCAGCAGAGTCACAGCCGCCACCGCCAGCAGGCCGCCCTCCAGCGCGGCCAATCCGTCCGGTCCGTAGCGCACGTTGGCCAGCGCCTGCGTGGCGATCGCCCCGACACCGGCCCGTGCCCACGGGACGACCGACCCGACCGCCAGGAACTTCGACGCGACGGCCACCCCAAGGTCGCCGGTGATCGGATCGAGCGCCACGATGGAGAACGTCACTGCATCGCCCGACCCAGCTGTCGACCTTCGAACGTCTGGATGGCGGCCAGCTCCTCGTCGCCAAGCGCGACCGGCCGTTCCGTGGCGTAGTCGTACCGCACCAACACCGAGTCACTGACGGCGATGAGACGCGCGGGGCCGTCCGGTGCCCTTGCCGTCAAACGGTGCTCCAGGGTGAAGCTCGTCGTCCCGATGCGTGTCGCCCGAGTCTCCACCGTCACGCGATCGGTATGGAAGGCCTGGGCCCGGTACGTGATCCGCGCCTCGGCCAGGATCAGGCTCTCCGCTCCGTGGTGGCGCGCCGCGACTGGCTCGCCGGTCACGTCCGTCCAGTAGCGGATGCGGGCCATCTCGCAGTACGTCAGGTAGACCGCGTTGTTGACATGGCCCATCGCATCCGTGTCGGCGAAGCGCACGTCGATGGTGACGCGGTGCCTGAAGTCGCCTGTCAGGTCGCGCGGATCGGCGGGAGTCGCGATGCGCTCAAGATCCGTCACGTCCGAGCCCCTCCGATGATGTCGAAGCCTTCGCGTGCCGCGGCATCCGCCAGCCGCGCATCAAGGGTGACGAATGGCATCGTCGTGGGGGCGCCTTCCGCGGCGACGATGGCCGCGGCCAATTGACACGCATCAGCTCCCCGAAGCGGATGTGTGCGCACGAGGCGATCGGCGATGTCGCGCAGTCGGGACGTCGCGTCGACCTCGGACCAGCCGTTGCGAAGCAGGCGGAGTGCTGCGATGGCGTCGGACACTACCGCAGGTCGGATTCGGCCGTCGCGCTCGGCTCGAGCGATCGCGGACAGGCACTCGATGGGCGTGGACCACCACACGGTGACCCTCGGATCAGCGCCAAGCCATTCGCGAGCGCCGGCTGAGAGGGGTTCGCGGAGCAACAGCGGCACCAACGCGGACGTGTCCCAGAACCTCACCAGCCTGACTCGCGTTCCTCAAGGACGAGGTCGACGATGCCGCGGCCGTCAACCGTCTCCACCGGCGCTCGCTTGAGGAACGCGGTGAAGTCCCCGGTGCCGCGGGTGATGATCCCCGCCCGCTCGAGGCGGGCCAGGCGGCCCTCGTCGTCATCGTTGACGGCCGAGGCGGGCTCGAGGCGGGCCACGGGCACCCCCCGGTCGGTGATCAGGATCGACTCACCGGCCTTCACTTGGTCGATGAGCGCTGACAGCCCGTTCTTGGCCTCCGTGATGGTCGCTCGCTTCATCTGGCTAATCTAGCCATCTCGTTCTGGCCAGTCAATCGCCCTGGTCGATCGCCTCGACCATGAGCGTGCCGCTCATGCCGGCCTCGGCGTGGCCTTCGACCATGCATTCGCTCATCCTGTGGGGGAGTATTTCAGTCGCCAGTGGTGCAGGGTTCGTTCCTGCCAGGACCGCTATCGCCACAGCCGTGCACGGTCGTGTTCCCAGACGACATGGCGTGGTCGTTTCGGCGCCTGACCACGAGGCGTTCGTCGTCAAAGCGGTACTGGCAGGGAACGTCGGCGTGGTAGGGCGTGCACGCGTCCGTCGCGAGTCCGCCACACTGCGCGCCGTGGATACCCCGCCGACGCCGATCGCCACGATGACCCTCGCCGGGCCGGATGGGCCCCTCACCGTCGCGGCCACTGAACGAGGTGTGGTCGCGGCCGATTGGGCCGCCGGTCCGGACGAGATCCTGGGACTCCTGACCCGTCGCCTCGGCTCCCTGACCGAGGCGACCAACGCGGCCCGCGCGATCCTGGAGCGAGCCCGGCCCATCCTTGAAGCGCTACTGGCGGGCCAGGCGCCCGACGCGTCCGCGGTCCCCATCGACCTCCGCGATCGGCCGGCGTTCGATCGGGCGGTCCTGCTGTCCGTCCGTGACGTCCCGTGGGGGCAGACCGCCAGCTACGGTGAGATCGCACGACGGGTGGGAGCGCCCAGGGCTGCCCGGGCCGTCGGCGGGGCGGTGGGACGCTGCCCGATCGCGGTGCTCATCCCCTGCCACCGGATCATCGCCGCGGACGGCAAGATTGGAGGCTTTGGTGGCGATGGACGCTCCGGTCGAGCCGACGCGCTTATGCACAAACAGGCGCTGCTCGCACGCGAGGGGGTCACGGTCCGATATCGCGCCGACTAGACTCCCGACGAGCGAGGACCGACGGTGCCACTGCGCCGACGAATCGATCGACATGATCCGGGGATGTGGGAGATGACGCCGAGGTGGCGTCGCCTGGAGGATGGATGAGCACAGCTGTCGCGCCGCGCCCGTCGATGTTCGCGGTGTTCCGCCGCCGCGACTTCTCCCTGCTCTGGCTCGCCCAGCTCATCTCCACCGCCGGTTCAGCGCTGACCGATCTGGCCGCGGCTATCTGGGTCTATCGCGAGACCGGATCGGCCCTCGCAGTCGGCCTGACGCTCATGGCCACGGCGGTCCCCAGCCTCGTCGTCGGCCTGTTGGCCGGCGTCTACGTCGACCGTCACGACCGCAAGCGGATCATGATGGTGACCTGCCTGGTCCAGTCGGTGATCGTCGGGTTCATCGCCCTGACCGTGGAGATGGACTCGATCGTCGGGCTGTTTGCGCTGATCCTGCTGAACGCCGGGGTCAAGCAGTTCTTCGACCCGGCGCATGACAGCCTGATCCCGGAGATGGCCAGCGACGAGGAACTGGCCGGTGCGAACGCATTCCTGTCGATCGCGGCCTTCGGCTCGACCGCCATCGGCTTCGCCGGCGCGGGGCTGCTGGCGAGCACGGTCGGGCTCACCTGGGCGTTCATCCTGGACGCCGCATCGTTCGTGATCTCTGCCTTTCTGATCTGGCTGATGGGCCGCTATCCGATGCCGGTGCCGGACGAGGAGGCGAGTGTCGCCGTCATCGTGGCCAACCTTAAGGTCGGGATCTCCACGCTGTTCGGCACGCCGATCATCCGGTCGCTGTTCATCGTGGGCGCGTTCATGTTCGTGGCCTTTGGCCTGTGGAATGTGTTGCTGCTCCCCTTCTCCATCGAGATCCTTGGCGCGACGGAGTTCGAATACGGCCTCCAGGAAGGCCTCACGTCCGTGGGCTTCGTGGTCGGCTCGCTGCTGATGGCTCGCTTCGCCCGACTGCTGCCAGAGCCCGCCTGGATCGTCGTGTCGCTCATCGGGATGGGCATCGCCGGCATCGCCTACGCCCTCGCGACAGATGTCGGAACGGCGATCCTCCTGGTTACGATCTCCGGGCTCCTCCAGCCGCCGTCGTCGGTCTCGCGCTCCGTTCTGCTCCAGCGCAACACACCGCGCGAGATGCGTGGCCGCGTCTTCTCCGCGTTCTACGTGATGCGCGATGTCATCTTCCTGATCGGGATGGCGGGCGCCGGGCTGGCCGACATCATCGACATCCGGCTGTTGATCATCTTCGCGTCCTCGTTGCTGTTCGTGTCGGCGGTGTTCACGCTGTTTGCTCCTGGCCTCGGCATCTCCACCTGGCGTGCTGCCTCGGCGCGCCTGGCCGCCGCCGTGGAGGGGGCGCCCGCGCTGGCGACCGTGCCGGTCCGCCCTGCGACGCTCGCCGACTTCGATCGGCTGGCCGTCCGGCTGGGCACCTTCAGCCGGCTCTCCCCGGAGCAGCGGGCGGAATTCGTCCGGGGTGCCACGGTCCGCGAGGTGCCGATCGGGACAAAGATCGTCCAGCACGGCGACGTCGCGTCGTCCGCCTACTTCGTCCTGGATGGGGCGGCGACCGCGGGCATCCCGGAGGACGGCGGTGGGTATCGGGGTCTATCGACCATGCGGGCCGGCGACTTCTTTGGCGAGATCGCGGCGCTCACCGGCAGTCCACGTACGGCTGACGTGGTGGCGGAGGAGGACACGTCGTTGCTGGAGGTCCCGGCGGAAGCCCTGCGAGCGACCATGGTGGTGCCGGAGATCCAGCGTTTGGTGTTCTCCACGCTCACCTCGCGACTGATGCGGACCGAATCGGCGGACCTCCCACGCCTGGCCGCCGTCGACCAGGAATCGCTGCGCGACCTGCGAACACCGCGTCCCAGCGTCGAATCACTGCCGCGCTCGTACACGGGAGAGGGTGGGGTGTCTGCCAGCTGACACCATCAGCGTCAGGCGGGGGCTTCCGCGGGGCGAACCTGGGCGTTACAGTGCGCTCATCGGATGAACGCCGATGATCGCGGTGGAAGGGACACGACGATGACGAAGAATATGCGTCGACCGAACGACGGTCTGGTGGAGCCGGAAGATCGGACACCGCTGGGGATCGAGGGGGACGACGTCGAGGGCCATGGCTTGCCGCTAACGGCGCCGCCGAGCCTC
>JANOTJ010000227.1:0-2471 GCA_031416295.1 Chloroflexota bacterium | reverse complement strand
GGGTGGCCACCGCCTCCTGGAGCTTCTTCGCCACCGACCGCACCACCATCGACGTCAAGTACCTCTCCCTGAAGGAGAGCAACGAGGCGATCCCCATCACCGACCTCGGTTACCTGCCCGCCTTCAACGCCGCCAACCCCGCCAGCGTGGGCCAGTACGAGGACCCCGCCTTTGCCAACGTGCTCACCGGCGGGCACGAGTACCGGCAGCGCGTGAACTACGAGCGCCAGGAGGTGAAGGCGGTGTTCAGCCAGTTCCTGGACATCGGCCGGACCTCGCACCAGGTGAAGGTGGGCGGCGGCTACGAGTTCGGCGAGGAGGATTTCTTCCGCCTCGCCAACGGATGGGGCAACATCGTGCGCGTGACCGTCGCCGGGCAGCCGCGCCTTCGCGCGCGGTACTACTTCGAGCAGCCGGCGCAGCTCGGACAGGGCCGCACATGGTCCGTTTTCGCACAGGACGCCGTGGCGGTCACCCCCCGGCTGTCCTTGAACCTGGGCGTCCTCGCCAACAAGGACGAGTTCGCGCAGGAGCTGGAGGGCAGCGGCGGGTGCCCCTTGAACGCCAACGGGGGACTCAACACGGTGGACGGCCAGTCGGGCGGCGCCGCCGTCTTCGAGAGCAAGGGCGACCGCTGCACATTCCTCCGGTTCGGCTTCCGCGACGAGATCCAGCCGCGCGTCGGGATCAACTACAACCTGCGCCGCGGAGCGGGCGACAAGGTCTACGTGAACTACGGCCGCTACTACAACATGGACCAGAAATCGAGCGGACGCAGCCTTGCCCCGCGGCGCATCTTCCAGCGCGAGGCGTTCTTCGACCTGAGCAGCAACCTCATCTCCGACGGTCCCCGCGCCTCCAGCACCGGCAAGCTGATCGACAAGGACCTCCAGGCGACCTACAACGACGAATGGCTGGTCGGATACGCGACGCCGCTGGGCGGGGACTGGGCCCTCGACGCCTTCTTCGTCGCGCGCGACACCAGCAACTTCATCGAGGACGTTCCCTCGCGCCTCCCCGACTCCGGCCCCTACGCGGCGGCGAACCTCCCTTGCGCCACCTTCGACTCCTGCCGGGGGATCACCGCCGAGCGCCGCTACAAGGCGGCCACCGTCGAGCTCAACCGGCGCATGTCGAAGTGGGGCGTGAACGCGAGCTACACCTGGAGCCGCCTGGAGGGCAACTTCGACCTCGACTATGCCGGGGGCTCGGTCTTCAACACTTCGTCGTTCATCCAGGATGGCCCGGGGACGAACGTTCAGGAGCCGAACCGCCAGGGCGTACTGCGCGAGGACCGGCCCCACGTGGTGAAGCTGTTCGCGAACGTCCAGCCCTTCACCAACCTCACCGTCGGCGGATACGTTCGTGTGCAGAGCGGGACACCCTGGAACGCGCGCGGACGGGACACGCAGGGCGCCGTCCTCAACTACCTTGAGCCGGCGGGCGCGAATCGAAACCCCACCTGGACCAACTTCGACCTGCTGGCCAACTACCGGTGGAAGCTCAACTCCCGCGCGGCGTTGACCGTCGAGGGCCGCGTGCTGAACGTCTTCGACAGCCAGACCCGGCTCTCGACCGACGGCCAGCAGTTCCTCGACTTGAACCGCCTCAGTGCCGAGCCCTACATCGGGCCGTACCTGGTGCCGAACCTGACGCCGGACGGGCGCGACCTGTTCGGGACTGGAGACGGCTTCGCGCGGCCGCGGAGGCTGATGCTCGGCGCCATGGTCGACTTCTAGCCCGGGAACGAGGCCGAAGGCTCACTTTGGTAGGGCGTCCAGGAGGCCGCGGGCCTGGGCGTACGCGGGGCGGAGGCGAAGGGCCTCCTGCGCGTGCGCGCGGGCCTCGTCTCCCCGTCCGAGCTGGGCGAGGACGACGGCCAGGTTGAGCTGCGCCGCCGCGTCGCCCGGGCTTGCCGCCACCGCCTCGCGCAGGTAGGGCTCGGCTTCCCGCGCGCCGCCCGAGGCGGCCAGCGCGAGGCCGAGAGCGTAACCGGCCGCCAACCCACCCTGATGCGCGGCCTGCAGGTGCGGGACCGCCTCTTCCGCCCGTCCCGCGTCCAGCAGCGCCTGGCCGAGGGCCATGCGCGCCTCCAGCCGATGCGGCGCAAGGCGATGCGACCTCTCGAGCAGGGCGACCGCCTCGCCGGACTGTCCCCGCTGGTAGAGAGCCTGCCCGACCCGCGCGTAGAGAAGCGCCGGCTCGGGGTGCATCGCCTCGGTCCGCGCGAGCAGTCCCTCGGCCTCCGGCCACCGCCCGGTGTCCACGAGGTGCAGGATCATCTCCGTGCGCTCGCCCGCGCGCCCGTCATCCAGGCCGAGATCGACGTTGGCCGCCAGCGCGAGGGTCGCGGTCGCGGCCAGGAGTCCGGCGAGGGGATGCGCCGCACCGCCGCGCGCGGCGTCCCACACCTTGGCCACCGCGATTCCCGCTCCGACGCATAACGGCACCAGCAGCGGGAGGCGGTAGCG
>JANOTJ010000226.1:0-1716 GCA_031416295.1 Chloroflexota bacterium | reverse complement strand
GTTCCCGGTCGCGAGGGCCGGCCCGAGCTTCCAGGCCGCCATCAGCGCCGGGTAGTTCCAGGGGATGACCGCGCCGACGACGCCGACCGGCTCGTGGACGACCATGACCACCGAATCGGGGCCGGTCGGCGACACATCGTCGTTGACCTTGTCGATGGCCTCGGCGTGCCAGCGGATGGTCGCGGCTGTGTCCGGGATGTCGAGGGATCGGCAATCGGCGAGGGGCTTGCCGGCATCGAGGCTCTCGGTGATCGCCAGCTCCTCGGTGTGCGCATCGATGGCGTCGGCCACGCGCATCAGGATGCGCTTGCGCTCGGCCGGCGCCATCTTCGACCAGGGGCCGTGGCTGACCGCGGCTCGAGCGGCGGCGACCGCGAGATCGACATCCGCGGCGTCGCCTTCGGCGATCGTCGCCAGGTGCTGACCCGTGGCCGGGTTCTTAGTGGTGAACGTCCGGCCGCTGGCGGCGTCCACGAACCGTCCATCGATGAACAGGCGCGTCCGGAACTCGATGTCCGTGGAGGGGCGCTCGCTCGCCTGGGCCTCAGATGCTGTGGCGACCATATCGGCTCTCTCCTCGCGTGCCGCGCTCACCCTCGTCGCGTGTCGAGGGATGGTCGCGCCACCGGTCCCCGCCGTCAACCGACCGTCGCGGAGTCAAGGCCAGCCCGGGATGCGTCCCGTTCGAAGGGTACCCGCTGGCCAGCCAGCCGTCGATGATCGTCCTGAATGGATCAGGCCAGCGGCACGCCACCGAGCGCCGAGCGCTCGACCTCGGCGAGTCGTCGATCGAGGAAAGCCCGCTCCTGTCGGTTCGATGTCAGGGCCAGTGCCCGGCGGTAGGCGGCGGCCGCCTCTGACCAGCGCTCGAGTCGCCGCAGGAGGTCCGCGCGGGCGGCCGGCAGGTACGGATAGTCGACCAGCGTTCCCTCTGCCGCGAGCCCATCGATCATCGCCAGACCCACGGCCGGACCGTCCGCGAACGCGACCGCGACCGCGTGGTTGAGGGCCACCACGGGCGACGGTTCGAAGGTCGCGAGGGCCGCGTACAGGGCCGCGATCTGGGCCCAGTCCGTGTCCGCGGCCGTGGCTGCGGTGTCATGCAGGGCGGCGATCGCGGCCTGGATCTGGTACGGCCCGGGGCGACCGGCGACCAGGGCACGGTCGATCAGGGCGCAGCCTTCATCGATGCGGGCATGGTCCCAGCGTGCCCGGTCCTGATCTTCAAGGAGCACGAGCTCGCCAGTGGCTCCGACCCTCGCCTCGCGTCGCGCGTCGTGCAGCAGCATCAGGGCCAGCAGCCCTGTTGCCTCCGGCTCGCCGGGGAGCAACGAGACCACGATCCGGGCCAGGCGGATCGCTTCGGCGCAGAGTTCGCGCCGGATGAGCGCATCCCCGGACGAGGCCGCATAGCCCTCGTTGAACACGAGGTACAGCACCCGGAGCACGCCCCCGAGCCGCTCCGGCAGCAACTCGGCCGGCGGGACGCGATACGGGATGCCAGCATCCTTGATCTTCTTCTTGGCCCGCACGAGGCGCTGCGCGAGCGTCACCTCGGGGACGAGGAAGGCGCGGGCGATCTCCGGGGTCGTGAGGCCGCCCAGGGTTCGCAGGGTCAGCGCGATCCGGCCGTCGAGCGGCAGCGCCGGATGGCAACACGTGAAGATGAGACGCATCCGGTCGTCCGTGATGGGCATGGCATCGTCCTCGGCGTCC
>JANOTJ010000225.1:0-4608 GCA_031416295.1 Chloroflexota bacterium | reverse complement strand
GGCGGTCAGCGGCGCGGGCGCTGTCGTCCTCGACGCTCGTCTGGCCGCCCAGTGCGCCGAAGTTGCGCAGGCCGGCCATCGCGAAGCCGACGCAGAAGCGGCGACGGGCCTGCTCGAGGCTGATGATCCCGCCGGCGAGCGGGGGCAGGATCGCGATCCGGGTCCATGCCGGCGCGCCGACGACCACCAGGCCGACCGCGATGGCAACCCCGATCCCGACGCCCGCCATCCCCGCGCGTCGTCGGCGCGCGATCTCGTCCGGGCCGATGTTGCATGCGCCCGGCCGGTAGGTGTCGGTCGCGTCGTCGAGGTTTCGAAGCTGCACGTGGTTCTCCATCGCCGTTGGGCGGGTCCGCCACTGCCGCGGACTCGGCGGCATTCGCGGCCGGGTCTTCGGTCGATCTTCCCACCGTCATTACATTCGGGCGACGCCCGGGTCCGGATGCGCCCTCCGAGGGTCCAGCCGGCGTCGCACGGCCGCGGTCCGTAGACTGTTGGCACGATGCGATCACCCGTCCGCGCAGTCCGTCTTGCCGTCGCCCTCGGGCTCGGCGTGCTCCTCGTCCTTCCAGGAGTCGTCGTCGCTCACGCCGCCCTGGACGTCCCGACGCCAGCCGACGGCGCGATCCTGGAGGGTTCACCGCCGGTCATCAATGGCACCTTCACCCAGGACATGGATCCCGAAACGAGCTCGCTCGACCTGCGCAACGCCGCCGGCGACGTCCTTGCCGAAGGTGGCGTCGCAGCCGATGACCCACGGCGGATGGTGATCGAAGGTGTGCCGGAGCTCGCGCCGGGCGAATACGAGGTTCGCTGGACCACCCTGTCCACAGAGGATGGCGAGGTGGAGCGCGGGACGTGGAGCTTCACGGTGACCGCCGCCGCGACCGCGGTGCCGACGCTACGCCAGGCGCCCACGGCCCTTCCGAGCGTCGCACCGACGACCGCGCGGACCTCGGACCCGACACCGCCATCCAGTCCCGCGACGTCGGACATGCCGACGCCGATACCTTCGAGTGGCGGCGCTGAGTCCGCATCCGGCGACGTGCTGCTGCCGATCGTCGCGGCCCTCGCCCTGGTGCTCGTGGCGGCAGGCCTCCTCCTGACCCGCCGTGGTCGCGGCACCGGAACATGACCGCCCAGCGAAGTGCGGCGCGCGGACGGGCGCGGACGGGCGCGGTCGCAGCAACCATCGCGGGCCTCGGAGCCCTGGCGCTCATGGCGCCCGCCACAGTGCTGGCGCACGCGCTCGGGCCCACGTATGCAAGCCGCCTGCCGCTCGCCGTGTACCTCGCCGGCGCCGCGGCGACCGTCGCCCTCTCATTCATCTTCGTGCTGGTCCGCGACGTGCGTGCCGAACGACCGACCACGCACGACGACGGGCACCTGCCCCCGGCCATCGTGCGCTACGGGCTGCGAGCTATCGGGCTCATCGCCTGGGCATGGATCGTCGCCCAGGGCATCATCGGCGGCTCCAGTGACGCCGAGGTCGCGACCCTGTTCCTGTGGGTCTACGGATGGGTCGGGGTGGCCATGCTGTCCGTGTTCATCGGGCCCGTCTGGCACTTTTTGGACCCGTATTCCGCCCTGCATGACCTGGGAGCGGCGATCCTGCGCCGGCTTGGCGTCGACTCCTGGGACGTGGCCGACTACCCGGCCGCGCTCGGCCGCTGGCCGGCCGTCGCAGCCATGGCCGTCGTGATCTGGCTCGAGCTGGTGCTCGACGCCGGCCCGGCGGCACTCTTCGCGGTCTTCGTCGGCTACACCGCGCTGACTCTCGCGATGATGGCCCAGTTCGGGCGCGACGCCTGGCGCTCGAACGCCGAGGTCTTCACGGTCTGGTTCAGGCTGCTCGGGCGCCTCGCGCCCTACGCCCTCGCCGACGAGGACGGCCGCGTCCGGCGCCGCGGCTTCGGGAGCGGGCTGCTGGAGCCCGGCTGGACACTCGCCGATGTCGTCATCGTCGCGCTCGGGATCGGCTCGATCCTGTTCGACGGCCTCTCGCAGACGCAGCTCTGGTTCGACACCTTCGGCGCACCGGGCATCGGCGCGCTGACGCTCCTGCTGATCGGCTTCCTTGGCATCATCGTCGCCGCAGCCGTCGTCGTGCAACGCACCGTCGGCATCGGGGCGACCGGTGCCGGCCTCTTGCCGATCGCCGCGGGATACCTCGTCGCGCACTACCTGACCTACCTGCTGATCGATGGCCAGCGCATCGTCATCGCCCTCTCGGACCCGTTCCAGCGCGGCTGGGACCTGTTCGGCACGGCCTTCATCGAGCCATCGGCGGCCTGGCTGCCGCCCGGGCTGATCTGGACGATCCAGCTCGCGGCCGTCGTCGGCGGACACATGCTCGGTGCCTGGGGCGGGCATGTGGTCGCCGCCCTGGAGGCGCCGCGCGGAGCATCGCAACGCGCCGTGACCCTGCGCCAGGTGCCGCTCGCCCTGGTGATGGTCGCCCTGACGACGCTCACGCTGTGGTCCCTCGGCCAGGCCATCGTCGTGACCCCGCCGGACGGCGAGGCCGGGACGGGCCCTCGTCAGACGCTGACGGCCATCCGCGGCTGACCGGGCGTCGGGACCCACTCGCCGAGCGAGCGGACCGTGGACAGCTCAGCGGCGATGGCCGGATCGAGCGCCTCCGCGGCGGCCACCGCGGTCTCCATCGCGGTCAGGCACAGGATGCCCTCGGCCGTGGCGGCGAGCCGGATCTCGGCGGCGTCGCGGACCGCACCCGAGCGCGGCGTCGGGGTGTTGACCACGAGCCGTACCTCGCCCGAGGCGATCATGTCCAGGATCGGCACCTCACCGATGCCCGCGTCCGCGGCCTCGCCGAGCTTGGCGGCCGGGCGCGCCTCGAAGCCGGCCTCGGCGAGGGCCGCGCGCGTGCCGGGCGTCGCCGCGAGCTGGTAGCCGGCCGCGGCGAGGCCATCGGCGAGCCGCCGCAGCAACGCCTTGTCACGGTCGGCGATGGACAGCAGGGCCAGCGGCCGATCCGCGCCGGTCGCACCCGACGCGGGCCTGGGCGGGACCAGGGCCGCGCCAAGGAGCGCCTTGGCCAGCGCCACGCGCGCGTCCGTGTGGATGCCGATGACCTCGCCCGTGGACTGCATCCCGGGGCCCACCGAGGGGTCCACGCCGCGCAGTTTGGCCGTGGAGAACGCCGGCGCCTTGACCGCCACGAAGGCCGGCGGCTCGAGCAGTCCCCCACCCCAGCCCATGTCCCGGAGGTTCTCCCCGAGCGAGATCCGGACCGCCAGTTCGACCATCGGCACGCCCGTCACCTTGGACAGGAACGGGACCGTCCGCGAGGCCCGCGGGTTGACCTCGATCAGGTAGACGCCGTCCTCGCGCACGATGAACTGGGCGTTGACCAGGCCTCGGGCGCCCAGGGCCAGGACGATCCGCTGCATCGTCGCGACGATGAGGTCCTGGTCGCCCGCACTGACCGTCTGCGGCGGGAAGACGCCGACGCTGTCGCCGCTGTGCACGCCGGCCCGCTCGATGTGCTCGAGGAGTCCCGGGATCAGGACGTCCACGCCGTCGCTCACCGCGTCAACGTCCACCTCGACGCCCTCGAGGTAGCGATCGATGCGCACGGGCCGGTCCGGGTCGACGACCGTGGCCAACTCGAGCTGGCGCTCGAGATCCGAGGGCGAGTAGCAGAAATCGATGGCCAGGCCGCCGATGACGAATGACGGCCGGACGATGACCGGATAGCCGATGCGCTCCGCGAGGGTCAGCGCCTCCTCGGCGCTGCGGGCCATGCCGCCCTCGGGTTGCGGGATGCCCAGCCGATCGAGGAGCGCCGAAAAGCGGACGCGTTCCTCGGCCTGATCGATGGCTTCAAGGTCCGAGCCAAGGAGCGGGACGCCGCCGGCCGCCAGCGGCGCCGCCAGATTGAGCGGCGTCTGGCCGCCGAACGCGACGACCGCGGGCAGCAGCGTCTCCCCGGGGCGCGTCTCGGCATCGATGACGCTGCGCACGCTCTCCGGATCGAGGGGCTCGAAGTACAGGCGCGACGACGCATCGAAGTCGGTCGACACGGTCTCGGGATTCGAGTTGATCAGCACCGCCTGCCAGCCGTTCCGGCGGAGCGTCTCGGCGGCCCACACGGCGCAGTAGTCGAACTCGATGCCCTGGCCGATGCGCACCGGGCCCGAGCCGATGACCAGCGCCGCGGGCCGGGCGACCGGGGCCGACTCGGGCGCGGATCCGGCCGCGGCGTAGGTCGAGTAGAAGTACGGGGTCTCGGCCGCGAACTCCGCCGCGCACGTATCGACCATCGCGTAGCCGGGCACGATCCCGAGCGCGAGCCGGGCCTCCCGCAGGGCCTCGGCGGTCGTGCCGGCCAACCCGGCCAGTTCCCGGTCGCCGAAGCCCGCCCTTTTGACCGTGGCCAGGAGTTCCGCCGCTTCAGGGTCGTGGGCAGCCTCGGCAAGCCGCGGCCCGGTCGCGCTGACCTCGTGTTCCAGGGCCACGTTGCGACCCATCTCGGCGAGGAACCAGGCGGAGATCCCGGTGGCCTCCCCGATGGTCGACTCCGGGACCCCGCGCCGGAGCAGGCCCAGCAGACGCCACAGCCGCGAGTCGGACGGCTGAAGGAAG
>JANOTJ010000224.1:0-5211 GCA_031416295.1 Chloroflexota bacterium | reverse complement strand
GGCCATCCGGATGCCGGTCACGATGAGCAGGATGCCGAAGCCGTAGATGAGCCAGTGGGCGGCATCCAGGAGCGTCGTCCCGGCGGCGATGAAGATGGCCCGGAAGATGATCGCCCCGACGACGCCCCAGAACAGGACCCGATGCTGGTACTTGGCCGGGACCGCGAACGCGCTGAAGATCATCGCGAAGACGAACACATTGTCCATCGAGAGGCTCTTCTCGATGATGTATCCGGCGAAGTACTCGCCGCCGGCCTGGGGCCCGTTCCACAGGAAGACCACGCCGCCGAAGCTCAGACCGAGCGTGATCCAGACCGCCGAGAAGACGGCAGCCTCGCGGATCGACACCTCGTGGGCGTGGCGATGGAAGACAAACAGGTCGAGCGCCAGCATGCCGCCGATGAGGGCAAACAGGACGAGCCAGATCGTGAGATCACCGAACAAGGACAGGCCTCCGAGCAAGTGGTTGCTCGAAGGTCTCCCCCGATCCGGACGCGTCCTCGCGGACCATCGCGGATCTGCGCAGCGGGCTCACCAGGAGCCGAGATGACGCCGCGCCGGATGCTGGGGTACTCCCCTTCGTCGGGTGAACGATACGCGATGGCCTGATAACCTGTCAATCAGTTCATGTATCTGACTTCATATCTGGTTTCGCGATCGCGGGACAGCCGACGTTCAGGACAGTCCGCCGCCGAGGAGGGTGGCGGCGGCCCAATACAGAGGGATCCCGAATACCAGGTTGAACGGGAAGGTGAGTCCCAGCGCCATGGTCACGGCAAGCGTGGTGTCCGCAGTGGGATAGGCGTGCCGGAAGGCGGCCGGGGCGACGATGTATGAGGCGCTGGAGGCGAGCGTGGCCAGCAGCGCGGTGCCGGCCGGCGACAGGCCGAGGAGGACGCCGGTCGCCAGGCCGAGGGCGCCGCCGATGAGCGGCATCACGACGGCGAAGGCCACCAGGGACCGGGGCAGGCGGGCAGCGCTCTGGAGCCGGCGTCCGGCGAGCAGGCCCATATCGAGCAGGAACAGGGCCAGCACGCCACTGAACGGCGCCACCAGCGACCCCTCGAACTCAGCCATGCCGGTCGGGCCAGTCAGGAACCCGATGACCAGGGCGCCCAGGAGCAGCACCACGCTGCCGTTGGTGACCGCCTCACGCAGCCCGTGCCCGGCACGAGGCTCGGGCGCCCCACTGCGTCGGGCAAGCAGCATGCCGACCACGATGGCCGGCGACTCCATGACCGCCAGCAGGGTCACGAGGTAGGCCTCCGGGGCCGGCCCTCGGGCAGCCAGGAAGGTCGAGGCGGCCAGAAAGGTCACCAGGCTGGCGGACCCGTAATGCGCCGCCACGGTCGCCGCGTCGAGGCCATCGAGCGGGCTGAACCGGCGCAGCAGCGCGAAGGCGATGAGCGGCGTGACGACGCCCAGCATCACGCCGGCGGCGATCGCTGCGAGGATCGCCGGGCTGAGGCCACTGGCCGCGAGCGCGACGCCACCCTTGAAGCCGATCGCCACCAGGAGGTAGACCCCGATGGCCTTGGTGAACGATTCGGGGAACGCCAGATCGGAGCGGATGAGCGCCGCCGTCACGCCGAGGATGAAGAACAGGATGACCGGCGAGGCGAGATTGGAGGCCAGGACGTCGAGGTTCGTGGCGCAGGCTCCTCAGTGGTGGCAGTCGGGTCAGGTCGGTCCGGTCCGGTCAGGCCGCCGGGTCGGGTCGGTCCGGTCGGGTCGGGTCAGGACAGTCGGGTCGGTCGGGTCAGGATTCGCGATAGGCGGGCCGTCGCCTTATCGCTGGACGGCCTCATTCTTCGGTGGCGGCTCCGGGCCCGTGGCCAGCAGATCGACCAGGTCGCCGACGGCGTGGTCGCGCTCGACCGGATGGCGGAACGGCAGGTCGTGCCGAACGACGTACCGACTGCGGTTGCCGACTCGAGTCCGTTCGAGGTATCCGGCGCCGGCGAGGTCGTTGACGATCGCCTGGGCTGTCCGCTCGGTGACCCCGAGCATCGCCGCGACATCACGCAGCCGCAGCGTCGGGTCGCGCGCGAGACAGATGAAGGCATGGCCATGATTCGTCAGGAATGTCCAGCGCTCGGATCGGTCCTTCATGACGTCATGTTCCTGAACCATGCCTGGGACCTTAGCGAGATCACGGGTTGCAGACCGGGCAATGCTGCGCCGATGCCCGGTGTAGGCCGTCCCTGCGCGGCCGCTCCTGACCGTACGTGCAGGCCGCGCAGGTCCACGACTCGAGGTAGACCCATTCGGTCGCGGACTCGCACCATTCGCACGGCAGTCCGGTGCGTTCCCCGGTTCGTCCGAAGCCCGGGGCCGCGCACGCGGGACATGGCGTCGCGAGGCGGCGTGCCATCTGGAATGCGAGCCCGCGGATGACCGCCATCCGGGTCGGGTTGAGGTGGGCGCGCATGTCGGTTTCCACGATGGCGATGCCGTCCTCCGATGCCCCGACCGCGAACCCGATCGCCGCGGTCAGCCGCTCGATCGACGCCACGCCCTTCTCGACCGGGGCCTCCGCCCTGGTCGTCTTCGGCCGGACGATGAGCGCGTGAGATGGGAACGCGACGGCCGAGAGAAAGTCGGCGAGCTCATTGACTCCGCGCGCTTCGCGATGTGCGAAATTGGTCCGCATGGACAGGACGCTCTCGCGGACGACGAGGTCCCGGTCGTCGTCCACGAAGGTCATGATCTCGAGATCGGCCGGGATGAACGGCACGGACGGATGTGGGCCGAAGCTGCCCTCGCTGGCAAATCCGAGAGGAAGTCCGGTGGCTGCCATGCCCAGGCGGGCCTTGCGCAGACACACCTCCGCGGGCGTGCCCTGGCGCGGGATCTCACCGGAGAATGTGCCCAGTGCGTCGGTGTCAAAGTCGGCCGGCACGACCAGCTCCACCCCGAGAGCATGACGGAGCGGCCGGCGGCAGGCCGATGCCTTCCCGTGTTTGGTCGCGAGACTCGCCCTCCGATCGCGGTACGACTGCACGACCGATCCCCGCCCGATACGACCACCGGTGGAGGGGTTCCCCATGCCGCCCTGGGCGATCACGCGTCCTCGCCCTGGGCCAGGGTGTAGCCAGCTGCCTCATCGAACGTCTGGAGCTTCTCGAGGTGCATCCAGCGATGGCCGCTCGAGATCCGGGTCACGAGATCAAGGAGGTCGCGGTCCGGCGGTTCGCGTCCGTCGGTCGCCATGAATCGACAGCGGTAGTGGTCGACCAGAGCTGGGCTCGCACCCCTCGACGGATGGACCACGGTGCCGCGATTGGAGATCATCTTGAGGTGCAACGGGCCGCCGCTGGTGAGGGCCAGAAGGCTGGCTGCGAGCATTTCCGGCCCGGATTCCCACTCGATGAAGACGTCGATCCCGACGACGGCGCGCTGGCGGGGGACGAACGAGGCTGGTGCGCTCGATGGGACCATCAGCGGCCGTCGAACCCGGAGCCCTGAGCTGGTCGCGGGCCGATCGAGGCGTTCGATGACGGCGTCGGTGAAGGCGGTCGTCGAGACAGGCTCGCCTGACGCCACGTCCCGAGTGTGGATCCCGTCAGCGAGGGTTGCGGTCACCGCCCCCTCCACCCGATCGGCGGCATTCGTGGCCCCGATGTGGCGGAGCAGCATCGCCGCCGACAGGATGAGCGCCGTCGGATTCGCGCTGTTCGCCCCAGCGTACTTGGGAGCGGATCCGTGCACGGCTTCGAAGATCGCGATGTCCGTACCCACGTTGGCCGAAGGGGCAAACCCGAGCCCGCCGACGAGTCCGGACGTGAGGTCGGACAGGATGTCGCCATTCATATTCGTCGTGACGATGACTTCGAACTGCTCAGGTCGGCGGGCCAATTGGTGAGCGCAGTTGTCCACCACGAGATGGCGTGCTTCGATCTCCGGGTACTCGGGTGCGATCGCCTCGAACACCCGCTTGAGGAGCCCCTCCGTCAGCTTCATGATGTTCGCCTTGGTCGCACACACGACGCTCGTGCGGCCCTCGGACCGGGCCACCTCAAAGGCAAGCCGTACGATCCGCTCGCAGCCAGGCCGACTGATCAGCTTGAGGCACTGGGCGACGTCGGGTGTCTGCTGGTGCTCGATCCCGGCGTACAGGTCCTCGACGTTCTCGCGGACGACGACGAGGTCGATGCCGCGACCGGTGAACGGCGTCGGGACCCCCGCCAGCTCCCGGACCGGACGGATGTTGCCATACGTTTCGAACAGTTTGCGCAGCGTGACGTTGGCACTCTTTTCGCCGTGACCGACCGGCGTTTGGAGCGGACCCTTGAGGACGAGCCGGGTGCGCGCGATGGATTCGATCGCCTCGGCCGGGACACCCGACGCGATGCCCCGCCGAAAGACTTCGGCACCGGCCTCGATCTCCTCCCAGGCCACCGGGGCGTCGACGGCCTCCAGCACCCGGCGGGCGGCCCCGACGACCTCCGGACCGATTCCGTCGCCGGCGATGAGGGAGACGGGCGTGATATCTGGCATGCGTGCCATCATACGTTGCCATCTTCATGAAATCAAACGCATGTACTCGTTCGATACCCGCGCCCAAGGTCAACTCGATCGTGGGCACCGCGAGTAGAATCGATGGGACATCGCTGCTCGGTTGATGCAGCTTCGACGACCGGGCGGCCCGTACGGTGGTCGCCGCCCGACCACGATGGAGATCGTCATGACCCTGCCGCCAAGCGAGCGCCCCCAGTACCTCGCGTCCGCCGACCGCTATCGGTCGATGCCCTATCGGCGCGTCGGACGGAGCGGTCTCGACCTGCCCGCCATCTCGCTCGGGTTGTGGCAGAACTTCGGGGAGGACCGGCCGCTCGCTACCCAGCGCGCCATCGTCCGGATGGCCTTCGACCGCGGCATCAACCACTTCGACCTGGCCAACAACTACGGCCCACCCTACGGCGCCGCGGAGGAGAACTTCGGTCGGATCCTGGCCAAGGACCTGCGGCCCTACCGTGACGAGCTGATCATCAGCACGAAGGCCGGGTACGACATGTGGTCTGGGCCGTACGGTAACAACGGCTCGCGCAAGTACCTGCTGGCCAGCCTGGACCAGAGCCTTGCGCGCATGGGCCTCGACTACGTCGACATCTTCTACTCGCATCGGGTCGACCCGACGACGCCGATGGACGAGACGCTCGCCGCGCTCGACACGGCCGTCCGCTCCGGCAAGGCGCTATACGCCGGCAT
>JANOTJ010000223.1:0-2398 GCA_031416295.1 Chloroflexota bacterium | reverse complement strand
GGCGACCTCGATGCGTTCGAGGAGATCGTGCGCGCCCGGATGGATGTCGTCTACCGCCTGTCCTTCGCCATCCTCGGCAATGAGGCCGATGCGCGAGATGCCGCCCAGGACACGTTCGTCGCGGCCTGGCGGCAGATCGGCAGATTGCGCGACGAGGACCGCTTCGAGGCGTGGCTCCAGCGCGTGGCGGTCAACGCGGCCCGGATGGTCCATCGCTCGCGGCGGCGCCGGGGCGTGCGCGAGATCCCCTCGGCGGAGGTCGCGGCGCGCGTGGCGGACGTGGCCGCGCCGGAGCCGGCCGATGCCCGCGCACTGGATGGCGCCCTCCGTGGATTGCCGGTGGAGCAGCGGGCGATCCTCGTCCTGCACCACCTCGAGGGGCGGGCGGTGGCGGACCTCGCGGTCATCCTGGAGATCCCGGTCGGGACCGTGAAGTCGCGGCTGCATACAGCCCGTGGCGCGCTCCAGCGGGCGCTTGACGCGGAGCGCGATCGATGACGACGCCGGAGCGCCCGATCGAGCCGCCCGTGGCGGGGGCGGGGCCTGGCGGGGCCGGGGCGGGGCCTGGCGTGTCCGGGGCGCCCGCGGCCGCGAGTCGCGGTTGGGATGACGAGCGGCTGACGTCCGCATTCGCGGTCCGTGCCTCGCGGGCGGCCGGGCCTCCTGGCGACCTGGTGACGAAGACGTTGGAGCAACTGCGGCCGGAGGTGCGACGCCACACGATATGGGGACGCCTCCTGCCGGCCGGCGCCGCGCTCGTGCTGCTCATCGCTGCCGTCGGGGGCGGGCTGGCGATGCTCGGGGGCCCCGGCGGTCCTCTCGGCGGCGGCTCCGGGCTGGTCGACTTCCGCGACGGGCCGACGCCGGATCTCCGGACGCTCGATGCGGGCACATTCGCACTGGACTTCCCCACCGAGTGGCTCGCGTATGACGCTGGGGCGCCGTTCAGTGGTGGCTCGTCCACGGCGGTGCTGACGACGCAGCCCATCGAGGCCCGCTGCGGCGACGAGTCACACGTGGACATCAACTGCGTCTTCGAGCAGCGGCTTGAGCCCGGTCAGCTTCGGATCTTCGTCGGGACGGGCGCGTATCGCGGCAACACCATCCTGGATCGGGCCGACATCGAGAACGGGACGTCGACCCGCCTCACGCTCGGCGGGATGCCCGCCATCCTCGACGAATTCGATGTGACGCCCGACGACTACTACCTCGCCGACCAGTCAGCCGGTTGGGCCATCGCGACGCCAACGTCACTCGGTCACGTCATCCGGATCGAGTTCCGCGCTCGCGAACCAGGTGCGGTCGCCGCCCGTACGGCCGTCGATGCGCTCGTGGCGAGCTTCCGGTTCGCGCCGCCGCCGACGCCGCTCCCCGACGATCCCGAGGCGGCTGTCGCGGCGGCCCGGACCGCCCTGGATGCGGAGGCGGCCGGCTTCCGCCAGGGTTTCGTGCCCGCGGACGACGCGGCCCAGACCTACCTCGACTGCCTGGCCCCGGTCCCCGGCGAGGACCGCGTCGTCGGCGTCGACTACGGCCCCGGCGGCGACCTCGGCTGGACGGTCCTCACACGCTGCCGCTGGAACGTGAGTCAGGACGAGCACGGACCCTTCTGGCGCATCGACACGCTCTTCGAGTGGACGGCCGGCGACGACTTCGGCCAGTCCCGTGCGACCTACTGGATCGACGCCGACGGCGCGGTCGTCGCCAGCTCCTCGACCGGCGAGCCACTGCCCGCCGGCGCGGCCGAGCCCACGCCGACCCCGGCACCTTCAGGCGGCGAAGGCGGCTGGCCGCCGAACCTCGCGCAGGTCGTCGATATCGGTGAACCAGATTCACCCGGATACACCCGAGTCGCGGTCGTCGACCCGACAGGCACCATGATCGCCGTCCGGCCCGCGACCGATGCCGAAGTCGAGCTCTTCACCGGCGACATCGCGCCAGGCACCATCGGCCTGGCCAACCTCGCCCTTGGCGGGATCCTCGCGATCTGGGATGGCTCGATGTGCGACAACCAGCTCGTGCTCGACATCACGGCGGAGGTCGCCGGCAGTCCCCCGAGCCGCATCGAGGTCCGTGGCGAGCGCGCTTCGTCGTGCCGACTCGGAATGGTCAGCCGTGCGCTGTGGCTCGACTTCAGCGCCTACGTCGACGCCTCGACCATCACGGGTCTCGACCTCGTCGCTGACGCCTTCCCGGCCCCGACGCCCGCGCCGTGGCCCCCCGATGGCGCCACCGTGATCGAGCTTCAGAGCCCGGTTGGGGGTGGGCGCCCGCCCGCCCGGGTGGCGGTCGTCGATCTGTCCGGCCTGTTGGCGTCCGTTCGCGAGGTGCGCGACGGGGATCCCGCCGTATTGGATACCCTGGGCAGCGGCGATCCGGCCCTCCTGCGCGATCTGTC
>JANOTJ010000222.1:0-8286 GCA_031416295.1 Chloroflexota bacterium | reverse complement strand
CGGGCGCCGCTGACGCGCGCCGGGGACCATGCTGGCGGTGCCGCTCCGGCTCGGCGTCGCGGTGAGCCGCCCGACCATTTCGCCGTGGCGACGGACGCCTGGGTGGTCCACCCGTTCAAGGCGGGCCGCTGACGGCTCCCTTGTGCTCGCTCCGGCGGTTCGGCGGACGGCGGACGAGGCTGGTCGGGCTGGCCGGGCGGTCCCTAGAGTCGCTGCATCGCGAGCCAGAAGTCCTCATCGTCCGAGTGCCCGTACGGCCCCCGCAACGCGTCGTAGGCATCGCGGAACCTCACCCAGAGGCCGCACATCAGGGCCTCTTCGCTCTCGGCTGCTGGTGCCCTCGCGGGGCGTCGGACGATCGCCGCGATATACGCGGCGACCTGGCACCGCTGAGCGGGGGTGAGGGGTCGCTGGTCGGGACGCCCGTCGGACAGGTCGTCAACCGTCAGCTCGAACGCGCGGTGGTCGAAACTCCCTGTCCTGCCGGGCTGGTGGTCCATTGGACTCCTGAGGACGCCTTTCGATCTACCCCGCTGACTGCTGGACGTCCCTCGCCAGCGGGAGGCTCGGCAGTCTGGCCCGGACCGCCCCAGCCCCATGTGCTGAGCGGCCCAACCTGGGCGGCGATGCGCAGCCACCCCGGATGAGTTCGTCGAGGGTGCACGTGCGCTCGTAGACCTCGGCGATGACGGCGAGCCTGCCGCTACCCGACGCGGCGACGACCTCCGAGGCGGCGAGCGTGAACGCAAAGGGTTTACCCCTCGCTAAAATGGGGTGGTCCTGGCTGAATAGGGATCATAGGATGGGCGCATGACCGAAGAGCGGCGCCTGGTGACGGTTCTCTTTGCCGACGTCGTTGGCTCGACGGCGCTCGGCGAGGCGCTCGATCCGGAGGATGTCCGGGCGCTTCTTGGGCGCCTGTTCGCGATTGCTCGCGACGCCGTCGAGCAGCACGGCGGTCGGGTCGAGAAGTACATCGGCGACGCGGTAATGGCCGTGTTCGGCCTGCCCGTAGCGCACGATGACGATCCGGCCCGGGCGCTGTCGGCCGCGCTCAACCTTAGAGATCGGGTTCAGGCCGATGCCATATTGGGCGATCGACTGGCCATCAGGCTGGGCGTGAACACGGGCGAGGTCATCGCCACGCGGGAGCCGCAAGCCGACGAATTCCTGCTCACAGGAGACCCGGTCAACACCGCGGCTCGCCTCCAGCAGGCGGCAGAGGAGTGGGCGATCGTGGTGGGCGAACGGACGGTTCGCGCGGTTGGCGATCGGTTCGTCTTCGGGTCGCCGATCGCGCTCGAGGCGAAGGGCAAGGCCACGCCGGTGCCGGCGCGTCAGTTGCTGGGCTCGTCGCCGGTGGCCGCGACGCGTCCACGCCATCCGCTCGTGGGTCGAGATGCCGATCTCATGCAGCTCGAGCTCGTCGGCCGGCGCGCGTTCGAGGAGCATCGGCCGTACCTGGTCAGCATCGTCGCGCCGGCCGGCGTCGGGAAGTCCAGGCTCCTCGAAGAGTTCCTCGATCGGGTCAGCCCCGGCCCCGCCAGGATTGCCCTCGCCCAGTGCCTGCCCTACGGCCAGCGGCTGACCTACTGGCCCATGCGCGCCATTCTCCTGTCGATCCTGGAGCTGACCGAAGACGCCGCCCCGGACGCGCTGCGCGAGGCGCTCCGCGACTGGCTCGCAACCGCTGGGGATGCCGACGCCTCGACGACGGCCGAGCAGCTGGCGGCGACGTTCGGCGCATCCGAGAGCGAGGTCGGCGACCGGTTCGCGCTGTTTGCCGCCTGGCGCCGATTCATCGAGCTGGCCGCCGAGCGGGCACCGCTCGCCCTCGTCATCGAGGACCTACATTGGTCGAGTGACAGCCTTCTCGACCTGATCGAGGCGATCCTCCAGCCGCACGCAGACGTGCCGCTGCTGATGATCGCGCTGGCCCGGCCGGAGCTCCTCGACCGGCGACCAAGCTGGGGCGGCGGACGCCGCAACGCCGTCTCGATCGCGCTCGAGCCCCTCGTCGATGCCTCGGTGGCCGAGCTGGTCGAGGACCTGCTCGAGTCTCCTGCTCCGGAGATCGTCCGGGCCGTCGTCGATCGAGCCGAGGGCAATCCGTTCTACGCCGGCGAGATCGTCCGCTCGCTGGTCGAGCGGCTGGGGTCCGCACCAAGCCCCGACGCCATCGGAGCCGCCATCGCGGCACTGCCCGACACGGTCCACGCGACCGTTCTGGCCCGACTCGATGCGCTGGAGCCCGCCGCCCGACGGGCGGTCCAGCTTGGGGCCGTGCTTGGGAGATCGTTCCCGGCGCCGGCAATTGCCGACCTCGAGCCGTCCCTGTCGCCGGAGTCGGTCACGCGCGCCCTGGACGCGCTGATCGACCGCGACATCATTCGGCCGTCCGGGCCGAATCGCTACGTCTTCCGCCACATCCTCATCCGGGAAGTCGCCTACGGAACACTCACCCGCGCCGAGCGGGCGCGTCTCCACGCAGGAGCTGGCACATGGCTCGAGGGCCAGGCCGTTTCTTCAGGCCGGGAGGACGAGCTGGCCGAGCTGATCGCGTTCCATTTCCGCGAGGCTGCCGCCCTCGGCACGCTCCTCGGCGAAGCCCCGGCGACCGACCTGGCGGGCAAGGCCTTCGAGTGGTTGCGGCGGGCAGCCGAATCTGCCCAAGCCGGAGCCGCCACCACGGAAGCCGCCCGGCATCTCGAGGCCGCGATTGAGCTCGCGCCGGAGGGGGCCCGGGCGGAGCTCTATGAACGTCTGGGCGAGATTTGGGTTGGGGGCCAGCAGGCGCACGGTGCGTTCCAGAAGGCTTACGAGGCTGGACGCAAGCTCGGTCTCGGGCGTGACCAGGAGCTCCGGACGCTGGCCCAGAAGGCCCTGGTTGCGTCGCGCTGGGTCGGGTCGGTGAGCGTTCGATATGAGCCGGAGCAGAGCCGTGCCCTCCGCAGGGAACTGCGGGAGCTGCGCACGGAGGCCAGCACCGATCGAGCCCGATTGCTCGGGCTGCTCGCTGAAGCCTTCCTCGCCTCGGCCCAGGAGCATCCGTCAGCGGAGGATATCGAGGACGCCGCGGGGACCACGACCCAAGCACTCGAGCTTGCGTCACGGTTGGGCGACGTCGACCTCATCAGCGCGTCCCTCGATGCCGAATTCAGCGTGGCCGGAGCGGACGACCGGCACGCGGAGATGGTGGCGATTTCGCGCCGGCGGCTGGAGCTCCCCGGCCTCGCAACCAGCGAACGGTTCGACGCCCTCATCACGACCGCGTGGAGTCTGTTCCTCCTTGGCCAGCTCGAGGAGAGTGAGCGGGTCGCCGACGGGGTCCGAACGGGGCTGGCTTCGGGGCAGGCCTCCGGATGGGTCATGGGCGCCTCCGCCTGGCGCGTGAAGGCGTTGTGGGCTCTCGGCCGCTGGGACGAGGCGCTCGTCGAGGCGGGGCGATGCGAGCAGGCCTGGCGGGAATCGGAGATCCACGCTCCTGGCTTCGCGGTTGGCGGGTTTATCGCCGCCTTCTCGATCGCCGAGGCGCGTCGGGACCCCCTGGGCATGGACCGCTGGCGAAGCGCGGTCGACACGATCCTTGGTCGCCTCGATCCTGGCTCTCGGTTAAGCCACCTGGACGCGTACCTGCGCAACGACCTTGCCACGCTGGCGGACGCGACCGTGGCAAATTTCCGGCGCTACACCAGCCGGACGGATTACGTCCATCTCGCCCTGGCGCGTCTCGTCGACTTCCGGCATCCGCTGGAACCCGACCTCGTGCGGGGTCTGCTCGTCTACGTGGACGATCGCGACCTCCAGCTGGTCGCCGCCCAGGCCCGCCGGGCGATCGGCGTCCTGGAGCACGACGATGGGCAGCTTCGGAGGTCCTTGGAGATCTTCCGAGCCATGGGAGCACGGCCGTTCGTGGCCCGGGTGACCGCGGAGCTGGGCGAGGTTCGGGACGAGGATGGCCTGATCGACGAGGGCATGTCCATGCTGGAGGCCCTGGGTGACCTCGATCAGGCCGAGCGGGTGGCCCGGCGCCGCCAGCGGGATCGCGTGTAACTGGGCCGGGACGCGGTGACACGGCGAGGCCGGGCTTGACGCCCGGCCTTGACCGTCCCCAGCGGGACGGCAAGCTGGTCTGCTATCGCAGTGAGGGTCAGGCCCAGGCTGAACTCTGTCGTCCGAGCGGCTCGTTCCGCGGGCGAGGCGGCGGGCGTGCTCCTTCGGAACGCGGGCGCCCTCGCCCGGCATCTGGAGATGGGCTTTCGGTTCATTGGGAATGGCTCGGATGGCGCGTTCGTCGCGGACGGCGCGGCTGCGGTGACCAGCCAGGCGCGCGCGGCCAGTGGCCTAGTACGGCCGGCCTCCGAGGTGTCGGTTGCCCAGTCCCGGGTCGTGAGACGACCAAGCCCACCACCTGGTGTCGCCTCATGACTGGGCCAACCGGGTCAGTGCGCGGGGGAAGTGTCGATCATCGCGACGAGCGCCTCGACGCTCGGGGAGCTGCCGCGCCGGATGACCTGGCGGCTCAGGATGCCGAACCACGTCTCGATCTGGTTCATCCAGGAGGCCGAGGTCGGGGTGAAGTGGAAGTGGAACCGCTTGTGGCGACAACGGCCATGATCTAAGCCAGCCTGACCATGGTGCCGCCACGATGGGTTCATAGCGTCGGGTCTGCCGGGGCCTGACGGAGTCGGACAGGCCACACCATCAGGCGATTCAGGCTGGTACGGCGTTCCCGGAGCCCTAAGAGTCCCCCGGATACCGCCTGAGCAGACGCGCCAGCTCCGACAGCGTCATCGGCCGCCCGGTGCGCCGGCGCCACTCCTCCTCCGCCCCCGCGATCCAATCGGCGCGTAGCCGCTCGCGGAGCTGCTGACCGCGACCCTGGATGTGATCCATGTGATCGCGCTGTAGCGAGCTCGCCCCCGCTGTGTTTGCGCGTCAACCGAGCGGCACGGGCGCCCGCGCTTGACACCCGGTGCGCCCAAGCACCGGATTTAGTGGTAGGGCTGAATGCCCCTGCCACGCTCCTGTATAAATAGCCCCGACGGCAGCCGCTGACGCGCGGTTCTTCCCGGAGCCACCCAACCCGCGCCGAGTCCCTGGCGGAATCGACCCGTCGAAGCAGGAGGTCCGACCCATGCGACGTTTTGTGGCCACACTCGTGGCCGTGTCCGCGCTCGCGCTGGCGCTCGGCGCCGCTCCGGTCCTGGCCAACGGCCCCGCCGTTCGCTCCTCGTTCCCGGTCACGGGCACCGTCTTCGTCTGCGGCGCCAACACCTACACGGTCACGTCTGGGACGGTCTCCAACGTCACGCACCAAGGCAGCAGTGCCTCGGGCAATGTCAACTTCACCTTCACCGGTACGCCGAAGCAGGTGGTGGCCGAGGACGCGGACGGCAACGTCTACTCCATCGTCGGAGCAGTCTGGGGTGGGGGCACGTTCAACGCCCAGACCGGCGGCTCCCAGACGACCTTCACGGGCAAGCTTCAGATCGTCAGCCAGGGCGGGGGAACCGCCGACAGCGTCAACGTCGTGTTCCACATCAGTCCGAACGGCGACGTCAACGACTTCGATTTCGGAACGTGCGCGTTCTTCTAGAGACTTGCGAACGGGCGCACTGAGGCGGTGACGCCCGACCCGATCCGGACGCGGGTCCCGCCCGGGCGCCGGCAGGCCGAGCCTGTGGTCGACGTGGCGCAGGACCCTGCAGCCGGGTGACCCGGCCCGCTGCAACGGAATCGAGGGCCCTGGGCGCAAGCCCGGGGCCCTTCTGCGTGGGGTGGCGTAAGTGGCCATGCGCTCACTCATCGCGGCACGTCGGCCAACCGCTGCGCCCGTGGGCGACCGTGGCCCCGGTCCTCATAGGCGACCACCGGGATTTTTCGCGAAACTCGGCCGGGCGCGTACATCTGGCGGGCGCGGTATTCCGGCGGTGCGGATCCGACGTGTGGGTATCCCCGGTCGGCTTCTTGTGCACCCTTGGTCGAGTTACACGATCGGCAGAGCACGGCAAGATTGCCGATGTCGAGGGGTGCCCCTCCGGCGGCGAGCGGCACGACGTGGTCGGCGGTCAGGTCGCTGGCCGGGTGGGGATCGCGCCCGTAGCCCGGGCACCAGTCTCCGTGCTGGCCACGCCATGCCCGGAGCACTCGCGCGCTGAGGCGCTGCCAGGCCCGGGTGTCGTACAGGGCGTTATGGCGGCTGCGGTTCGACAGCCGGGCATGGACGGTGCACCGACTGCCCGATCGGCTCGTGACCACACCGCAAACAGTGCAGAGCTTCATGCGCCCGGTGCCCTGGGCCGGCCGGCCGCGCTGCCGCCCTGCGACCGCGGCACGATGTGGTCAGCGCAGTACGGCCTGTCCTGCCGACGATGACAGCCGGACCAGAGGCAGTGGCGTAGCGGAGTCCAAGGCACTCTCAGACCCCTATGGGCGAGGATCGCGTCACCGCCGAAGCGTGAGCCAGGTCGACGCTGCGGTCTATTCGCCTACGGTGCTACGCCCGTGGGGCCAACCTCGAAAGCGCTGCGCTGTCTTGGGCCGTTCGCCTGGGATCGCACGATCGGTTCATAGTGTTGGGTCCGTCCCGCCCGGACTAACAACCTATGGCCCTTTTGCTTGACCGCCGCGGGATAATCCGAGCATTCACGGGAGGCGATGATGCGCGCGCTCCATGGTCAGGGTCGTCAAGGTCATGATCGTCAGGCTGCGTTCCTTCTCGCCCTGTGGGATGACGGGCTGCTACCCGTGTCTCACCTCAGCCTGACAGATTGGGGAGCGCCTACGACGCCTACCGGCCCATCGGCTGTGGGTTCGCTTGCTGTGAGGCTCCGCTGGGGCATTTCAGGTCTTGCTCACCGCATGAAGGTCGGACCCGTACGGTTGTTGCTGGGCTGCGCGATCGTCGCGATGGCATGCGGCCAGCCTCCGTCACCAGCACCATCGAGCGTGGCCAGCCCGCTCGACCAGTCGCCCGGGCCACCGCGTCCGGCCGCGGTCGATGCGTCTACGCTGCAGGGCAAAGTCATCTTCGGATATCAGGGCTGGTTCGGTTGCCCCGGCGACGGATCTCCGGTCGGCGAGTGGCGCCACTGGTTCCGTAACAACTCGCCAACCGCGGTCAATCTAACGGTGGACCTGTGGCCCGACACCAGCGAGCTAGGCCAAGGCGAGGTGTGCCCCACGACCATGACGCTGCCGGACGGCAGCGAGCTAATGGCCTATTCCGCCTACAACGAGATGACCGTCATGCGCCATCTCGAGTGGATGGAGCAATACGGGATCGATGGCATAGCCTTGCAGCGCTTCGTGGGCGAGATCCAGGATCCCCGCTTCTTTGACTTTCGTAACAAGGTGGCGCAGAGCGTCCGGTCCGGTGCGGAAGCCCATGGCCGCGTGTTCTACATCGAGTACGACGTCTCGGGATACGACGCCTCGCGCGCCAGGAAACCCCTGCTAGCCGCCATTAAGGAAGACTGGGAGTTCCTCGTCAGGGACCTCGGCGTGACAGACAGTCCCCGGTATGTGCGCGAGGATGGCCTGCCGGTTGTCGAGATCTGGGGACTGGGCATTGTTGGCAGTTCGGGTGCGAGCGTGGCCGAAGCGAAGGCAGTCATCGACTACTTCCACCAAGACGGTGATCCGATGTACCGAGCTTGGGTCATCGGCGGCGTCGGATCGGGTTGGAGGACCGGGACCGATGACGCGAGCTCCGGTGCGGACTGGGATGACGTCTACCGCTCATTCGATGCCATCAATCCTTGGTCGGTCGGGCGCTACGCCGACGAGGGGGCCGACGACTATCGCGACCGCGTGATCGTCCCCGATCTTGCGGAGACGCAGCAACTCAGTCTGGGCTACATGCCAACGGTCTTCCCCGGGTTCTCCTGGCGCAACCTGCGACCCGAAGCGCCCTCGAACCAGATCCCGCGCCTGTGCGGCCAGTTCTACTGGCATCAGGTCTACAACGCCATCGGCGCCGGAGCGAAGACCCTGTTCGTGGCGATGTACGACGAGGTCGACGAAGGGACCGCCATGTTCAAGCTCGCGCCGACCGCGAACGATGTGCCGGCCCAAGCGAACCTACTGCCGCTCAACATCGATGGGTGGAACCTGCCTAGCGACTGGTATCTACGCCTTGGCGGCGAGACGGGCCGAATGCTGCGTGGCGAGACAGCGCTGACGCGGTCAATGCCGACGGAGTGCGGCCCCCGCGTTGTAGTTGCTCCGCCCTCCGGTCCGAAAGGCACCTTGTTCGCCGTGCAATGGTCGGGCTTCTCGCCC
>JANOTJ010000221.1:0-12031 GCA_031416295.1 Chloroflexota bacterium | reverse complement strand
GCCTGTCGGGGACGAGTGCGGCTGACGGGCAGGCAGGGGCCGATGGGGCCGGCCGGGTAGACTTCGCGGATGCCCAGCTATGCGTACGGGGGCCAGGCCCTCATGGAAGGCGTGCTCATGCGCGGTCGCGATGCGATCGCCGTGGCGCTGCGCCACCCGGACGGTCGGATCGTCACGGCCACGGAACGCCTGGAATCGGGGATCCACGGCAAGCCCTATGCGAGATGGCCGCTGGTCCGTGGCCTCGTGGTCCTGTACGAGACCCTGGTCATCGGCACGCGCTGGCTGGTCCGCAGCGCCAACGTCCAGGCCGAAGAGGACGACGTGGAGCTCGGCAAGGGCTCCATCGCGATCATGCTCGTGGTCACCTTCGCGGTCGCCATCGCCGTGTTCAGCCTGCTGCCCCTGTTCATCTCGAGCGTCGCGACCCAGGGCGTGGAACAGGGCTGGGCCCAGCCGGCCCTGGAGGGCGTCATCCAGGTCGCGATCTTCCTGGGCTACCTGACCCTCGTCTCGCGCACACCCGACATCCACCGGGTCTTCCAGTACCACGGCGCCGAGCACATGACCATCCACGCCCTGGAAGCCGGCGATCCGCTGACCGTCGACGAGGTCCGCAAGTACCCGACGGCGCATCACCGCTGCGGCACGGAGTTCCTGGTCGTGCTGGTGATGCTGTCCATCTTCACGTTCTCGGTCGTGGGCAAGCAGGAGCCGCTGGTCATGATCGGCAGCCGGCTGCTGGGCATCCCGGTCCTTGCCGCGGTGGGCTACGAGGTCCTGCGCCTGGGCGCGCGGTTCCGCCACAACCCGCTGATCCGCGTGGTCATGTTTCCCGGCATCCTCGTCCAGAAGATCACCACCAAGCGCCCGACCGACGACATGATCGAGGTCGCCATCACGAGCATGCAGGAGGCCCTGATCGCCGACGGCAACGTCGTCCCCGAGGGCTCCGACGTGTTCGATAGCGAGCCGATGCGCCTCGGCCGAAAGCCGGTCGAGACGAGCGAGCCGCCGGTCGAGACGAGCGAGCCGCGGGTCGAGACGAGCGAGCCGCCCGCGACGTCATGAGCGACCTCGACGCGAAGCTCGCCGAGATCGCCGTCCAGTACGACGAGGTCCAGGTCGAACTCGGGCGACCGGAAGTCACCTCCGACCCCAACGAGATCCGCCGCCTCGGGCGCGAGCTCTCCCGCCTGGAGCCGGTCGTGGAAGCCTACCGCCGGCTTCTCGCGACACGGGACGAGCTGGTCGGCGCCCGCGAGATGCGCGACACCGCCGAAGGCGACGACGAGCTGCGGACCATGGCCCGCGACGAGATCGACCGCCTCGAGGCCCACGAGACCCGCCTGGTCGAGGAGCTCAAGGTCCTGCTTCTGCCGCGCGATCCGAACGACGACCGCGACGTGATCCTGGAGGTCCGGGCCGGAGCGGGCGGCGATGAGGCCGCCCTGTTCGCCGCCGAGGTCCTGCGCATGTACATGCGCTACGCGGACCGGCATGGCTACAAGCCCGAGATCATGAGTGTCCACGAGACCGGCATCGACGGCGTCAAGGAGGCCATCGTCCAGGTTCGCGGCGACGGCGCCTACAGTCGATTGAAGTTCGAAGGCGGCGTGCACCGCGTGCAGCGCATCCCGGCCACCGAATCCAGCGGGCGCATCCACACGTCCACGGTGACCGTCGTCGTGATGCCCGAGGCCGACGAGATCGAGATCGCCATCGACGAGGAGCGCGACCTGCGCATCGATGTCAAGCGCGCGTCCGGCCCCGGCGGTCAGTCCGTCAACACGACGGACTCGGCCGTGCGCATCACCCACCTGCCGTCGGGCCTGGTCGTCGAGATCCAGGACGAGAAGAGCCAGCACAAGAACAAGGCCAAGGCGATGTCCGTGCTGCGCTCCCGCCTGCTCGACCTGGAGATCCAGAAGCAGCGCGCGTCCGATTCTGTGGCGCGCCGGTCCATGGTCGGCAGTGGCGATCGGAGCGACAAGGTCCGGACCTACAACTTCTCGCAGGACCGTGTCACCGACCATCGCATCGGCAAGACCGTGCACAACATCCCGAGCATCATGGCCGGTGAGATCGACGCCCTCATCGACGCCCTGATCATGGCCGACCAGGCGGACCGCCTCTCGTCGGTGACCGAGCCACATGACCACATCTGAGCTCAGCGACGTTCGATTCCTGGCGGCTCGACCGTCGCCCATCGTGCGCGCCACGGACCTTGGATCGGTGCAGGTCCTCAAGCACGGCAACCTGTACCTGCTGACCGATCCATTCGGCGATGTCCACCCGGATTCGCGGGGCCTCGGCCTGTACGAGGGCGACACCCGGATCCTCTCGACGGCCGCGCTCCGGGTGGATGGCCAGCGTCCGGTCCTGCTCGCGGCGTCCGTCGGTGCCAACTATCGCGGCGGCATCCAGCTGACCAACCCTTCGGCCGATGCAAATCCGGCGTCCAAGACGCAGACCACCGCCGAGACCGAGTCGGGACCGCTCGATGAACTGGTCGGGCGGACCATGGGCATCAGCCGCGAGCGGCTCATCGGTGGCGGTGGCCTTGAGGAGCGCCTGCGCATCGTCAACCACGGTGCCGCTTCGCGGACGATCCCCATCGAGCTTGACCTTGGCGTGGACGCGGCCGACATCTTCGAGGTCCGTGGCTACCCCCGGACGGGTCGCGGGACATTGCTGCCGGTCGCCGTGATGGACGGCCGCCTCACCTTCCGGTATGACGGCCTGGACGGCGTCCAGCGGCTGACCCACGTTGCCTGCTCCGACCCGCCCGAGTCCGTGCTGGCCGACACGCCCGACGGGCAGGGTGGCGGCTCGCTGCGGCTCCGCTGGGTCGTGCCACTGGCCCCCGGCGAGACGCGAGAACTCGCCTGGACGGTATGGGCCACCGTCCGTTCGAGCGCACCGACGGGCACACCGACGAGCACACCGACGAGCGCGCCAGCGGCGCCGTCCCGTGCCGAGTCCGCGGCCCTCTTCCCGCCGGTACCGCGGATCAGCGCCGACGAGGGCGCCGCGGCCTACCACGCGTGGGAGCGGGGCACGACCACGGTGAGCAGCGACCACGAGCTGTTCAACCTCGTGGTTCGCCGGTCCGTCGCGGACCTGCGCCTGCTGATCAACGACGGACCCGGTCCCGACGAGCGCTACATCGCCGCCGGCGTGCCCTGGTTCTCGACCTTGTTCGGGCGCGATTCGATCATCGCGGCGTACGAGGCGCTGCCCTTCCGGGCGCAGCTCGCCGTCGAGACCCTGACCGTGCTCGCCGCCTACCAGGCGACCGAGGTCGACGACTGGCGGGACGCCGAGCCCGGCAAGATCCTGCACGAGCTGCGCACCGGGGAGATGGCCGGTACGGGCGAGCTGCCGCACACGCCGTACTACGGATCGGTGGACTCCACGCCGTTGTGGTTGGTGCTCCTCGCCGCGACCTTCGAGTGGACCGGCGATCGGGCGCTCGTGGACCGCCTGTGGCCCAACGCCCTGGCCGCCCTGGACTGGATCGATCGCTATGGCGACCGCGACGGCGACGGCTTCATCGAATACCGTCGGCGCTCTGAGCGCGGCCTCCTGAACCAGGGCTGGAAGGACTCCAGCGACGCGATCCGCGACCGGACTGGCGCCGAGGCCGTGCCGGCCATCGCCCTGGCCGAGGTCCAGGGCTACGTCTTCGATGCGTGGCGCCGGATGGCCCCGCTGGCCCGCCTGCGCGGCGACGAGGCGCTGGCCACCCGCCTCGAGACCCAGGCGGAGCAGCTCCGCGTGCGCTTCGAGGCCGCGTTCTGGGTGGAGGACCAGCGCTACTACGCGATGGCTCTGGGCGGTGACGGGCGCCCGGCCGACGCCATCGCCAGCAACGCCGGCCACTGCCTGTGGTCGGGCATCGTCGCCCCGGATCGGGCCCGCGACGTCGTTGACCGGCTGCTCCAGCCGGGGCTGTTCTCCGGCTGGGGAATCCGGACCTATGCCGCCGGCCAACCTGGCTACAACCCGATCGGCTATCACACCGGCTCGGTCTGGCCGCACGACACGGCGCTCATCGCCGCCGGACTCAAGCGCTACGGCTTCGACGACGAATCCAATCGACTGGTCGGGCGCGTCCTGGAGGCCGCCCAGCGGTTTCCCGACTATCGCTTGCCCGAACTCTTCTGCGGCTTCGAGCGCGACGAGGCGACGGCACCCGTCCCATATCCCGTGGCGTGCTCGCCCCAGGCCTGGGCCGCCGGGGCCCCGTTTCTGTTCCTGACCACGATGCTCGGACTGCATGCGCACGCGGACCGCAACGAGCTCGAGCTCGTCCATCCGCACCTGCCCGATTGGATGGGCAAGGTGACCCTCACGGACCTGCGCATCGGCGAGGCATCGGTGGACCTGCTCTTCCATCGTTGGCGCGGGACGACCAGCGCCGAGGTGCTGCGCAAGGTCGGCGACGTCGCCGTCACGATCCGGCTCTGACCGACGCACGCGACGACGGATCAGCGCGATGCCCACCACTCGCGAGCTGCTCGATGAGGCCGCCGGCGCACTTCGTGCCAGCGGCATCGATACACCCCGTCTCGACGCCGAGTTGCTGCTGGCCATGGCCATCGGGGTGGGCCGGACCGCCGTCGTGGCCCATGCCGATGCGCCCGTCGGGGCCGATGCCGAGCGCACGTTCCGGACCGCCATCGATCGTCGCCTCGAGGGCGAGCCGATCGCCTACCTGCGCGGCCTGCGCGAGTTTCGCGGGATCGCGCTCGCCGTGGATGCCCGGGCGCTCATCCCGCGGCCCGAGACCGAACTGCTCGTGGAGCTTGCCCTGGCCGAGCTGGTCCGTCGTCTCGCGGCCCCCGGTGCGGCCCACGGTGCGGCCCCCGGCGCGGCCCACGGTGCGGCCGAAGCGCGGCCGCTGCGCGTCGCGGATGTGGGCACCGGCAGCGGAGCCATCGCCATCGCCCTCGCCGTCGCGCTGCGCGCGAGAGGCGTCACGCCCGAGGCGCTGGACATCCTGGCCACCGACATCTCACCCGACGCCCTGGACGTCGCCCGGGACAATGCGGTCGGCCACGCGCTGGGGAACCGGATGCGTCTGATGGAGGTGGACTTGTTGCCGCCGTTGCCCGTGCCCGCGACCGGATCCGCTGACGCGCACGGCTGGGACGTGATCGTGGCCAATCTGCCGTACATCCGGAGCGCCGACCTCGCGACCCTGCCGGCGCCCGTCCGCCATGAGCCTGCCTTGGCCCTCGACGGCGGAGCGGACGGCCTGGCGGTCATCGATCGGCTGCTCGAGCGACTCCCGTCCGCGCTCGACGGCCACGGCGTCGCGCTGCTCGAGATCGGCGCAGACCAGGGGACGTCCATCGGGGAGCACGTGGCGGCGCTGCTCCCCGGCTGGTCATGCCGGGTCCACGCGGATCTTGCGGGGCTGCCCCGAGTCGCCGTCGTGGAGCGCATGGTGGAGCTCCCGGCATGACCTCGCCCGCCCCGATCCTGCCCATCCGACTCATCGCCCTGGACATCGACGGTACCCTCATCGGTGAGGATCTGACGATCGGCCCGCGGACCCGCGCGGCCATCCGCGGGGCGCTGGACCGCGACGTGGCGGTGTCGCTGATGACCGGCCGGATGGTCTCGAGCGCGATGCGCTTCGCGACCGAACTCGGGCTCGATGGCCCGATCGTGGGCTACCAGGGCGGCCTGATCCGATCCATGCCGGCGACCGATTCGCGTCGCCTGGGCAAGCTGCTCGTGCATACGCCCTTGCCGGCCGCCGCGGCACGGGCCATCGTGCGCTGGACCCGCGAGCAGGGCATGGACCCGCATGTGAACCACCTCGAGCGCTTCATCCTGCGCGCCGACGACCCGCGCGCCGACGACTACTCGGCGTTCATGGGCGCGCGGGCGGAACTCGTGGACGACCTCGTCTCGGCCATCGATCATCCGGTGACCAAGGTCCTGGCGGTCGGCGAGCCACCGCTGCCGGACGCGATGGCGCCGCTCGCCCGCGCGCATTTCCGGGGCGTGGCCGACGTGACCATCTCGCACCCGCGGTTCCTGGAGTTCGTGGCCCCGGGCACGTCCAAGGGCCGCGCCGTGCGCTGGCTGGCTCGGCGCGTCGGCGTCCCGCTCGGCGCGACCCTCGCCATCGGCGACCAGTGGAACGATCTCGAGATGCTCGGCGAGGTGGGCCATGGCGCGGCGATGCCGAGCGCCCCGGCCGGGGTGCGCGCGGTCGCCCGCTACGTCGCGCCGCCTCTCGCCGAGGAGGGTGTCGCCCAGCTCATCGAAGCGCTGGTGCTGGCCGCGCCGTCGGACGCTGCGGCGACGTCGCGACGACTGGCCGCCGAGGCGCAGGATCGAGCCAGGGCGTCCGCATGACGGCGGCTGCCGGATGACCGCCCTGGCCCCGATCGTCGCCGACGACGCGGCCGGCCGGGACCTCGCCCGGGACGTGTTGCGGGCCGGTGGCGTGGTCGCACTGCCGACGGACACGGTCTACGGCATCGCCGTCGCCCTCGGGACACCGGGCGGCATCGAGCGCCTGTTCGAGATCAAGCGCCGGCCACCCGACAGGGGCATCGCCCTGTTGCTCGACGACCTCGAGCAGGCCGCACTCCTGGGCATAGTCACGGCAGCGGCGACGGCGCTCGCAGCGGCGTGTTGGCCCGGCGGACTGACCCTCGTCCTGCGCCAGCGCGACGACGTGACGCTGCCTGGGGTGCTGACCGGGGACCAGCCCACGATCGGCCTGCGGGTCCCGGCCCACGACGCACCGAGAGCGCTGGCCCGCGCGGTAGGGCCGCTGCCGACGACATCGGCGAACGAGTCCGGCCTGCCAGAGGCACGCGACGCCCAGGCGATCCGCGATCAGCTCGGCGAGCGCATCGAGCTGATCCTCGATGGCGGCTCCGCCGGCGGCGGCCCGGCCTCGACCGTCGTGGACCTCGCTTCGGAGCGACCGCGCATCCTGCGCGTCGGGGCCATCTCGGCCGAGCGGATCGCGGCCATCCTGGATGGCGCGGGCGTCGCCCACGACGTGGGAAGATAGCGAGCCAGCGCCACTGCGAGCGCGGCCTCGCGAGCGCGATCGGCGCAGGAAGGAGTCGGCTGACCATGGCCTTGTCTGACACGCGCGGTCTCGCGACCGAGTCGATCGCGGAGCTCGATCCGGTGCTCTGGGCGGCGATGCAGGGCGAGCGCCGGCGCCAGCACGACAACATCGAGCTGATCGCCAGCGAGAACTTCGTGTCGGCGGCGGTCATGGAGGCCCAGGGCAGCTGGCTGACCAACAAATACGCCGAGGGCCTGCCCGGCAAGCGCTACTACGGCGGCTGCGAGTTCGTGGACATCGCCGAGACGCTCGCCCAGGAGCGCGCCCTCGCCCTGTACCCGGGCGCGGAGCACGTCAACGTCCAGCCCCACTCAGGGGCCCAGGCCAACATGGCCGCCTACTTCTCCGTGCTCAAGCCCGGTGACCGGATCCTGGGCATGAACCTCGCCCATGGCGGCCACCTGACCCACGGCATGGCCCTCAACTTCAGCGGGAAGCTCTACGAGGTCCACGCGTACGGCGTCCGCCAGGACACCGAGTACATCGACTACGACGCGATGGAAGCGCAGGCCAGGGAGGTTCGCCCGAGGCTCATCATCGGCGGAGCCAGTGCCTACTCGCGGCTGTGGGACTTCGAGCGCATGGCGGCCATCGCCCACGGCGTCGGGGCGCTCCTGTTCGTGGACATGGCCCATATCGCGGGCCTTGTCGCGGCCGACGTCCATCCGAGCCCGTTCACCCATGCCGACATCGTCACGACGACCACCCACAAGACCCTGCGCGGGCCGCGCGGCGGGATGATCTTCGCCCGGCGCGAGCTGCCCGACAGCGTGGATCCGGCCGACTTCCCGGCGCTCAAGGGCTCGCTCGGCGCGGCCATCGACAAGACCGTCTTCCCGGGCGTCCAGGGTGGGCCGCTCATGCAGGTCATCGCCGGCAAGGCGGTCGCCTTCAAGCTCGCCGCCGAGGAGCCGTTCCGCGAGGATCAGCGGAGGACCGTGGAGAACGCCCGGGTCTTGGCCGAGACACTGGCCTCGCTGGGGGCCCGGGTCGTCTCGGGTGGGACGGACAACCACCTCATGCTCGTCGACGTGACACCCCTGGGGGTGACCGGCAAGGAGGCCGAGCACCTGCTCGACGAGATCGGCATCACCGCCAACAAGAACGGTATCCCGTTCGATCCGCTGCCGCCAAACACGGCCTCGGGCATCCGCCTGGGCACACCGGCCATCACGTCCCGGGGCTTCGGCACGGACGAGATGCGCAGCGTCGGCCGGATCATCATCGAGGCCATCCGGTCGCGCGACGACGCGAACGTCCAGGCCCGCCTGGCCCGCGAGGTGCGCGAGATCGTCAGCCGCTTCCCGGTGCCGGGCCTCATCGGGCGCGATGGATGAGCGCGGCGTGACATTCATCGAAGGGGTCGAGTCGAGCATCGGCCCCATCGTGGTGGCCTTCCTCGCGGCGGCCGGCATCGCGCTCGCGCTCACGCCGCTCGTGCGGCGGCTGGTCGTGCATCACGACGTCGTCGATCGCCCGACGGCGCGCCGGGTCAACCTGACCACGATCCCACGGTCTGGCGGGCTCGCCGTCGCAACGGCGTTCCTGCTCGTGGCCGCCGCCTTCGTCGGGCTCAACGCCCAGGCGCAATGGGTGCCCGTGCCGCTCACGATGTCCACAGCCGATCTCGTCGCCCTGTTCGTCGGCGGCGCGCTCGCCGCGGCACTCGGCGCGATCGACGATCTGCTGGACCTGCGCGCTCGCTGGCAGCTCGCCGGCCAGCTGTTGCTGGCCGTCCTGGCGGTCGCGCTGGGCATCGGCATCGACTTCATCGCCAACCCGTTCGGGACCGGGGTCATCCGCTTCGAGACGGCCTTCGCGGCCGGTTTCTCCGTGTTCTGGATCGTGGGCATGATCAACAGCATCAACTGGATCGATGGGCTGGACGGCCTGTCGTCGGGGATCGCCCTGATCGCGTGCGTGACCCTCGGCCTGATCAGCCTCACGACCCAGGTGGGCCAACCGCTCATCGCCGTCCTGTGCTTCGCCCTGGCCGGCGCGCTCGCGGGGTTCCTGCGCTGGAACTTCTACCCGGCGACGATCTTCACCGGCACCAGCGGCGTCCAGTTCGTGGGCTACACGCTGGCGGTGCTGTCCATCCTGGGCACGGGAAAGGTCGCGGTCGCGCTGCTGGTCCTGGGTGTCCCGATCATCGATACCTTCTGGATCATCGTCCGCCGGGTGATCGATCGGCGCTCACCGTTCAGCCCGGACCGCTCACACATCCACCATCGTCTGCTGGACCTCGGCCTGTCGCATCGCCAGACCGTGCTGGTCATCTACGGGATCTGCGCCTCGCTCGGCCTGATCGCCATGCTCCTGTCCCAGGTCACCCAGCTGTACGCGTTCCTGGGCGTGTTCCTGCTGTCCGGGCTGGTGCTCTTCGTGCCGACGCGCGGCGCCTTCCGCCGCCCGGAGGAACTGGAGGCGGAGGCCTACGAGCCGGAGCGTCCCTGAGGGGTCGCTGCGGGCCTGGATCCCGCCCGCCCGGCGGCGCCAGGCAGGATCCATGCGCCTCGGGCGGTGACCAGATGCATCCGGAGTCGGTGCTAGCATCGCGCCCCACGGTGCCGGAGCGGCCGGCGCTGCGCTCGGGGACTCCATGCCAGTCGACCTCATGCCGGCGCTCATCGTAGCCGCGGTCCTCGTCGCGGTCCTCGCCGCGGTCCTCGTCGCGGCGGCGCTGGCTTTCGGCGTCGCGAACCTCGTCCGGCGGCGGCACCCCGTACCCGGCCAGGTGCATCGACCTGGTCCCCTGGAGCGGATCTCCGCCCTGCTCGACGCCTCGGTCGCCATGTTCCTCATCCGACGTTCGCTCGGACGTTCCACGCTGACTCGCCGCGAGCGCGCCCTGCGCGAGGCGGGCCTGACTGCTCCTGAGGACGAGATCGCGCGTGGCAGCGGCGTCCCCGGCGCGATCATCGCTGCAGGCCCGACACGGATCGTGGTGGCGGGCACGGCCGCATCTGCAGATCCGCGCAGCGACAGGGGACACCAGGCGCGTCCTGTCTCCGCGCCGGTCGGTGGGTTCGGCGCGCGCCGCCGCCTCACGCGGGATTCGGTGGTCGCCCTCGTCGGGATCGCGTTCGTCCTCGCGGCCGTGAGCACTCTCGGTCCACGGCCGGGCGGTGCGGTCCTGACGGCGACCGGCATTCCCGATGGCCTGCGTCAGGCGACGTCAACGCCGTCCCCGACCGACGCGCTGGCGGCATCCACGGCGGCGGCGAGCGCGAGGCCCGGGTCAGGAATTCCCACGGACGCCCGGACCGTGCCGAGCGAGACACCGACAGCTTCGTCAGCGCCGACGACGGTGCCGACGCCGACGACCACGCCCCAGCCGACGCCCACGCCGACACCGCGTCGGACGCCCGCCCCGACCGCGCTGGTCACACCCGCCCCGACGCCCCGACCGATCGTCACGCCAGGGCCGACCGCGACCCCCACGCCGACCGCCGATCCGAGCCCGACTTCGACTGCCGAGCCGACCCCCACGCCGACCCCGACCGCCCCGCCGACACCGGCCCCGGCGCCGCCGGTCGCGTCCTTCGACTGCGAGGTCCTCGCGCCGCTGGTCGTCTCGTGCGACGGATCGGCATCCCAGCACGCCGTCTCGTGGAGCTGGGACTTCGGCGACGGCGCGACCGCCAGCGGCCCCACCGTGGACCACACCTACCTTGCTTCGGGCACGTACACGGTGACCTTGACCGTGACGAACTCGGCCGGCGTGACGGATCTCCTGGCCGAGCCAGTCGTGGTCCCGTGACCTGCCGGAACGACGTGTGTTTTGACCGCCGCCGCGCCCGATCCCGGAGCTCGGCGCCTGTCCCAGGTTGCCGACCGGCCGCACGCACCTGCTACACTACGGGTGCCTTGACAGGTCGCCCATGAACGAGCCTGGCCGAGGGCTTGCCTACGCAGCCCTCTTCTCCGAGATCGGGATCACCCTCCTGGTGACGACGCTCGTCGGCACGCTCGGCGGCTACCTGCTCGACCAGCGGCTCGGGACCATCCCGATCTTCGCCATCACCGGCTTCCTGGCCGGCGGCGGGATCGGAGCCTGGGCGATCTACAAGCTCGTGAGTCGCTTCCTCGCGACGATCGAATGACGAACGGCCGGCCAAGATACCGACCGGCCCCGGGACAAGACCGAGCGCGGCGAGATGCCGCGCTCCTGTGTGTGGAGCGAGCGTGACCAGCGAACGATCCGGCGCGATGGAGGCACCCGCCCCGACGGGCCGCAGCCGCAGGACCAATGTCCTGCTGGTGCTCGCGCTCGTGATCGCCGCCAACGTCGCGGCCTTCGTCTTCTTCCCGCCCTTCGACAAGAAGGATCCCTCCGGGCCGTGCGCCTACCCGGTTTGCTTCATCAACGGCACCCTCGAGTTGCCGGCACCGCACGTCGTCTGGCCCTATCCCCACGAAGCTTCGGCCGATCTCGTCACCTGGGACGTGAGCATCTCCAGCTCGATCCTCACGATGTGGATCATCACCGTGGTCCTCATCGTCACCGTCCTCGCCCTGACCCGGAAGCGCGACATGATCCCGGGACGGGCCCAGAATGCCATCGAGGCTCTGTACGAGGGCCTCCAGGGCTTCGCGATGTCGCTCGGCGGGCCAGCGGCCAAGCCGTACATCCCGCTCTTTGTCACGCTGTTCATCTACATCCTGGCCAGCAACTGGAGCGGGCTGCTGCCGTTCGTCGGACGCATCGAGACCTTCCGCGCCCCGACCAGCGACGTGAACATCACGGTCGGCCTGGCCCTCGTCAGCTTCGTCATGTTCCATGTCGAGGGCGTCCGTGCCCTGGGCTTCGGCGGCTACCTCTCCAAGTTCTTCCCGCTCCGCGAGTTCCGCAACGGCGTCGGCGCAGGCGTCATCGCCATGTTCGTCGGCCTCGTCGAACTGATGCTCGAGTTCGTC
>JANOTJ010000220.1:0-5400 GCA_031416295.1 Chloroflexota bacterium | reverse complement strand
CTGCTCGGCTCGAGATCTCGCAGGCACGGGAGGCCAGCCGGAGCGCTGCGGAACGAGCGCGGCTGAACCTGTACCACCTGCTCATGCAGGCGCCGATGCCGTTCTGCACCCTGCGTGGGCCGGATCTCATCTTCGATATCGTCAATGAGCCGTACTACGCGGTGACCGGTGTTCGCGACGTCGTCGGCAGGCGACTGATCGAGGTCATGCCGGAAGCCCACGACCAGGGGTTTGACACGCTCCTGCGCAACGTGATGGATACCGGCGAGTCCCACATCGGACTGGAGACGCGGATCGAGTTCCAGCGGCCAGACGGCATCGGGGTCGAATACTTCACGTTCATCTACGCACCCATGCGCGATCTCGATGGCCGGATCGACGGTGTGATGGTGGTCGCCAGCGTGGTCACCCAGGAGGTCCTCGCCCGTGGCTCCATGCAGGATGCCCTGGAGAATCAGGCTGAATACACTCGCGTGCTCGAGTCGCAGCAAGTTGAGTTGCAGCGGGCCAACGATGCCAAGGACGAATTCCTCGGGCTCGTCTCGCACGAGCTGAAGACGCCGATCACGACGATCTTCGGCAACGCGGAAGTGCTTCGGAGGCACGCAAGTCACCTCGACCAGGCCACGCGCGACGAGCTCGTGGGCGGCATCAGCGCGGAGGCGGACCGTCTCCATCGGATCATCGAGAACCTGCTGGTCCTCGCTCGCGGGACGCACGGACCCCTGGATACGGAGCCGGTCCTGGTCGATCGAGTCGTGCAGCGCATCGTGGACGAACACCACGAGACCTTTCCATGGCGAGAGGTCCGGGTGGTCTTGTCCGGAGGAGCGGCGGTGATCGAGGCGCAGCCGATCCAGGTAGAACAGGTGCTCCGCAATCTCGTCAGCAACGCCGAGAAGTACAGCGAGCTCGATCAGCCGATCGACGTGTCGGTGCGCAACGCCGACGGCCAGGTAGAGGTCGAGGTCGGCGATCGTGGGATCGGGTTCTCCGCTGTCGACGAGTCGAATGCCTTCACGCCCTTCTACCGCTCCAAGGAGGCGGAAGCGGTCGCGGCTGGGGTCGGGATCGGCCTCGTCGTTTGCAAGCGTATCGTCGAGTCGCTGGGTGGGTCCATGCGCATCGGTTCCCGCGATGGTGGGGGTGCGCTGGTGGGCTTTTCGCTCCCGTCGATCAACCTTGGCGATGAGGACCATCGCCCGCAGTGAGTCAGGGCCGCCGGTCAGGAACCCGACGCTTCGGGGCTCGCTCGATACGGTCGCGCCCGCGCCCCACGGACCCCGAACATCCGGACGCCCGAACGCCCGGAGGGCAGGGGGGCCACTCCGGGCGTTGAGCGGATGACGGGGCGATGAGTAGACCTCCACGCCCGTCATCCTGCGCTCCGCCATTGGGGGGACCATGGCGGAACTGTTCCACCGTAGTGCTTCATGCCGCGCAAGCGCACTAAGGCGAGTGCCGTATCCACAGCGGGAGCCCTGACGGCCGCCGTACGCTGGTCACAGCGATCCGGTTCGGCCGGTGACAGACGCGAGCGAGGGAGCCAACGATGCGCATCAGCTTCGACCATCAGCCCCATCCGCGGATCGAGGAGCGGACGAAAGCCGGACCGCCGACCACCACGGCCGAGCACGTCGGGATCAATGGGCGGATCGCGCTCGCCCTGACCGCGGCGGTGGGCACGATGTGGTGTGCCTATGCGTTCGCCATCCTGGCCCTCCTCGTCCTGCCCGAGGCGATCGGAGGTGGGCTCCTCCCGCTCGTCCAGTGGGTCAGCCAGACGTTCATCCAGCTCGTCATGCTTTCGGTCATCGTGGTCGGTCAGAACATCCTGGCCCGCGCCTCCGACAAGCGCGCCGTCATGACCTACCGCGACGCCGAGGCGACGTTCCATGAGGCCCGCCAGATCCAGGTCCACCTGGCGGCGCAGGATGCCGCGATCAACGCCCTGCTCGAGAAGATCGCGGAGCTGGACCGGTCGCCGCGGAGCGCGTGAGGCCGCGGCCGCCGCTCCGCCAGGCAGCCAAGGCTCCACGCTCCGCACGGACAGGCGGCGATGCGACACGTACACTTGAGCAACCACTCAAGTGTCGAACCCGCGGAGCTCGTCCATGGCCGTCGTCGACCTCCGGCCGCTCAACCTCAGGCGCGGCCTCCGACTCGCGTACCTCACGGTCGGCTGGAACCTCGTCGAGGGCATCGTTGCCGTTGGAGCGGGCATCGCAGCCGGGAGCATCGCGCTCATCGGATTCGGCGTGGACAGTTTCGTCGAGACCATCTCGGGCGCGGTGATCATCTGGCGACTCTTGGCCGAAACCCGCGGCCGCCACGACGACGAGACTATGGAGCGGATCGAGCAGCGAGCCGAGCGAACCGTCGGCATCGCCTTCCTGTTGCTCGCCGCGTACGTGGGCTTCGAGTCGGTCCGGACCCTGATCAACCAGGAGGCACCCGACGCGAGTCCTGTCGGTATCGCCCTCACCGCCGTGTCGATCGTGGTGATGCTCTGGCTCGCGCGCGCAAAGCGCCGGATCGGGGAAGCGCTCGGAAGCCGGGCGATGCTCGCGGACGCTCAGCAAACCTACGCGTGCTGGTACCTGTCGGTCGTCACGCTGGCGGGGCTCGCGCTCAACGCCGTGTTCGGCTTCTGGTGGGCAGATCCGGTGGCGGCCCTGGGGATCACGGTGCTGCTCGTCCGTGAGGGCATCGAGGCCCTCCGTGGCGAGGAAGAGGAGGAGTAGCCCGATGGCCCAGGTCTTTGGTTCGGCGATCGACGCCGACGGCTGCGATGTAGCGTGCCTTCACCCCGACGCCATCCGACCCGTGATCGGACGGAGCCTCAGTCAGGAAGGCTCGACAACGGTCGCCACGCTCTTCGGCGTTCTCGCCGACCCGTCCCGGGCCCGGATCCTGCATCTCCTCGCCATCGCTGACGATCTGTGCGTGTGCGACATGGCGCTCGTGCTCGGGATGAGCGTGTCGGCCCTCAGCCACCAGCTTCGGTTCCTGCGAGAACGCGGCGCCGTGACCCGGCGCAAGGTCGGCCGGATGGCCTACTACCGGCTCGACGACGACCACATCCGCCGGCTCATCCTCGATGCGGCCGCCCACGCCGCTGAGGCGGTCGCCTGATGTCGCACGGTCACTCCGCCGCCAGCGCCGCGAAGAGCCGCCTCGTCGCGGTCTTCGTCGTGACCCTGGTCGTCATGGTCGTCCAAGTCGTCGGCGGGCTCGCGTCGAACTCGCTCGCCCTGCTGGCCGACGCCGGGCACATGCTCACCGACGTGGTCGGTATCGGTCTCGCCCTCGGCGCCATCTGGATCGCCGGACGCGCGCCCGATCGCTCGCGCACCTTTGGCTACCTGCGCCTGGAGATCCTGGCGGCGGTGGCCAACGCCGTGCTCCTGTTCGGGGTCGCCGCGTTCGTGCTCTTCGAGGCGTGGCGTCGACTCTCGGAACCGGGGGAGATCGACTCCGGGGTGATGCTCGGTGTCGCGCTCCTCGGCCTCGTGGCCAATGCCGTCTCGCTCTCTCTGCTGCGCGAAGCGCAGGCGGTGAGTCTGAATGTGCGGGGCGCCTATCTCGAGGTCATGGGCGACTTTGCGGGCTCGGCCGCGGTCATCATCGCCGCGCTCGTGATCGCGGCGACCGGCTGGATCCAGGCCGATGCCGTGGCGTCCGCCCTGATCGGCGTGCTCATCCTGCCGCGAACCTACGGTCTTCTCCGAGAGGCCGTCGACGTGCTCCTGGAAGCCACACCAAAGGGAATCGACATGGACCGGGTGCGCAGCCACATCCTGGAGGCCCCGGGGGTCAGTGACGTCCACGACCTGCACGCGTGGACCATCACCTCAGGGCTCAACGTCGTGTCCGCCCACGTGGTGCTCGATCCGGGCGCCGATGCGCCGGTCGTCCTTGACCATCTGTGCACGTGCCTGGCGGGCATGTTCGACATCGAACACTCCACATTCCAGCTCGAAACCGCGGATCGTCGTCGTCTCGAGGAGATCGCTCACGCATGAACGCACTGCGCTTCACGGTCGTGGGCTGCCCATCGCCACGGTCGTCGGCGCCATCGGGATCGCCGAGACCCGGGACGGCGGTCGCGCTGACCCGCGGGGGACCGACAGAGCCCGCCGCCTGGTCGCGACTCGGGACGCAGGACGTCCATTCGTTGGCCTTCGTCGGCGATCCACAGCATCTGTTGTTCGGACACCACAACGGGATCGCCGAGACCCGGGACGGCGGCAAGACCTGGGCGCCGCTGCCCGTTAGCGACGATGCGATGGGTATGGCGGCGGCGGACGATGGCTCGATCGTGATCGCCGGGCACGAAGTCTTCACGGCCAGCTGAGGGGCGCGGAACACCCGCTGCGGCAAACCCGAAGGGTGGCGGGAGAGCCATCGCCGACGCGCAGGGGTCGCATCGGCCCCCTCCAAGGTGACCTTTGGCCGTGGTTCGGAACGCGAAAGCGACGGAAGCTCTACTTGGCGCCTCGCGGCCGACTTGAATCTGACCTGCGACGACGCCGAGAGGAGCAATGAGATGAAGCGCATCCTTGTGGCCTACGACGGAGGCGCACCCGCCCGCCGCGCGCTCGACACGGCGATCGAGCTAGCGAAGAAGTTCGACGCACTCATCACGGTAGTGAGTGTCGTGCCCTTCCACCGGGGACGTTCGCCCATCGACCCGTGGGATGATCAGTCGGTCCACGCGAAGGAGCTCCAGGAGGCGAAGCAAGTCCTCGCCGCGCACGGAATCAGTGCGGAGCTGCTCGAACCGACGGGCGATCCGGCGAAAACGATCGAACGGATCGCTGAAGATGGGGGCTTCGACACCGTGGTCGTCGGCTCGCGGGGCCTCGGTGCTGTGTCGCGTTTCCTCCAGGGCAGCGTGTCGGAGCATGTCGCGACGCACGCCGATGCCACCGTCGTGATCGCACGCTGATCCCTGCGCCGGGTGTCCAGCCGCAGGTCAGCAGGCCCTTCATGGGTCAACACGTGATCGATCGGCGCCCTCCTGCGCTGCGCCCCACGCGGTCATCGATGCCCATCCCGAGCTGTTCACACTCGGCAATAATTCGTACACCCACCGAGACTTCCGGCCGCTGACCGCGACCGAGATCCGCGACGAGCTGCGCCGGACGGAGGAGGCGCTCGCACGGCACAGCACCCAGAACCCGCGACCGTTCTTCCGCCCACCGATCGGCGGCTACGACGCCGACGCGCTCGCAGCGGTGGGCGCTGCCGGCTATCGCTACACGGTCACGTGGGACATCGACACGATCGACTGGCGGCCGATCAAGAATGATCCGCCCGGGCCGACCGCCGACGGGATCGTCGCCAAGGTGCTCGGCAACGCCCAGGGCGGGTCGATCGTCCTGATGCATCTCGGCG
>JANOTJ010000219.1:0-7852 GCA_031416295.1 Chloroflexota bacterium | reverse complement strand
CTCGGCCTGAGCACCGCCTGTCGTGTCGTCGTCGGCAGCGGCGATGAGCACGGGGCGGCGCTTGGCGCGGGGGTCGTCCGGCCAGGGACCATCTGCGACATCACGGGTACGGCGGAACCGGTCGGCGTGGCCGCGCTGTCGCCGCTGATCGATCCGAGCGGGCTGCTGGAGACGCACGCGCACGCCGATCCCCGGGCGTGGTTCATCGAGAACCCGGGATTCGTGTCCGGCGGGAGCGTCCGCTGGTTCCTCGATATCGTGGGCGGCGACGAGGCCCGGATGTCCGCCGAGGCCGCCGCCATCGGCCCGGGCAGTGCCGGGGTCTCGTTCCTGCCCGCCCTCGCGGGGTCCACGACGCCGCGCTGGGACGCCCATGCGCGGGGCGCGTTCACCGGCCTCAGCGTGGGCCATGGTCGGGCGCACCTGGCGCGCGCCGTGCTGGAGGGCTGCACGTTCGGGCTGCGCGACCTCGTGGATCGCCTGACCGAGCTCGGGTTGGGCGGCGACGAGATCCGGGTCGTGGGCGGTGGGGCGCGCAGCGCGACGTGGCTGCAGATGAAGGCTGACGTCACGGGCCGGGTGGTACGGGTCCTCGCGGCGCCTGAGGCCACAGCCATGGGTGCCGGGTATCTCGCCGGCACGGCCGTCGGGATCTTCGCCGACCTCGACGAGGCCATCGAGCGCTGCACGATCTTCGACCCGACCACGTACGAGCCGGAGCCCTCGGTCCGTGCCGCGTACGACGATGCCTACGGGCGCTATCGATCCGTATTCGATGCGCTCAGTCCACTCGAGCTCGGTCGGGGAGGGGAGCGGTGAGTCTCCTCCCACCTCTCCCTGACCCGACCGATCTCGAGACCCTCCGCGCGCGGCTGGCGCCCGGGGAGAGTCGCCCCGGCGTGAACGCGCCCGGGCGACGACCCATCGGCCTGCGCCGCATCGAGATCGGGCCGGACGCCCTCGACGCACTGCCGGCGATCGTCGCCGAAGCTCGGGAAGTCCTGGGTCGGCCCGGTTCAGGCGCGGGCGACGTCGTCGTCCTGACCGATGCCACGCCGATGCGCCGCGGTGATGCGGACCTCAAGGCGGCGATCGTGGTGCGGCTCCGGGGCACCTCGGTCCGCCACGTCGTCCTGGGCTCGGATCGCCTCGAGCTGCATGCCGACGAACGATCGCTCGCGGAGGCCGATCTCGCGATCCGCGGCGCCGCCGTCGTCGTGAGCGTGGGCTCGGGCACGGTCACGGATATCGCCAAGGACTCGAGCTTCCGCGCCGGCCTGCCGTTCGTCGTCGTGCAGACGGCCGTATCGGTCAACGCCTTCTCGGATGATATGGCCGTGCTGCTCCGCAACGGCGTCAAGCGGACCGTGCCCTCGCACTGGCCGGATGCGCTGATCGTGGATCTGGACGTGCTGGCCGGCGCACCGGCGATCATGAATCGGGCCGGCCTCGGTGAGTTGATGGCGATGTTCACGGCGCCTGCGGACTGGTACCTGGCGACGGCCATCGGCGCGGACGACAGCTTCGATCCCGATGTCGTGGCCATGTTCCGGGCCGGCGGTGACCGCCTGCTCGCCCAGGCCGCCGGCATCGCCGCGAACCGCCACGAGGCCCTCGCGGAACTTGCCGCCCAGATGACCTTGACGGGCATGGCGATGGGCGTGGCTGGGCGGACGGCCCCACTGTCCGGCACGGAACACACGATCAGCCACCTCCTGGACATGGCGGCCGAGCGAGACGGCCGCGGCCTGGCGTTCCATGGCGCCCAGGTCGGGGTCGCGGCGGTGATCGTGGCGCTGGCCTGGCGACGCGTCCTGCGCGACCTGGACCCCGAGCGAATGGCCGCCGACGCGGACCTCCCGGTGGACCTCGCCGTACGGCAGGCCCGGGTCATGGCGGCCTTCGACTCCCTGGACCCTGGTGGCAGCGCCGCAGCGGAATGCTGGGCGGACTACCGCCACAAGGCGGATCGCTGGAACAGCGCCGGCGCGAGTCGGCGGGCCCTGGCCGAGGCCTGGGACGGACACCGGGCGACGCTCGACAGCCTGGTCCTCGCCCCGGAGTCGATCGTCGCCGCGCTCCGGGCGGCCGGTGCTCCGACCCGGTTCTCCGAGCTCACCCCGGCGATCCCGGCGGACGTCGCCCGGTGGGCCGTGGCGTCGTGCCACCTGATGCGCGACCGCTTCACCGTGGCGGACCTCGTGGACCTGACCGGGGCCACCGGGCGCGGTTGGGACGAAGCCTTCGCGGACGATCTCCTGGCGGAAGCCGCCGGTCTCGGAGCGGGGCTGTGAACGGCCCGGACATCGCGGCCGGCCCCCGTCATCCGCCTCACTCGCTTCGCCCGGACCGCCCGGACCGCCCGGACCGCGTGTACAGCGGCTACGTCTTCGACCTTGACGGCACCCTGTACCTCGGCGAGGCACCCATCCCGGGCGCGGCGGCCACGATCGCACGCCTGCGCGACTTCGGTGCCCGGATCCTGTTCGTGACCAACAACCCGACCCGTCTCCCGGCGACCTACGCGGCCAAGTTGACGGACATGGGCATCCCGGCGATCCGGGAGGACGTCGTGACCTCCACGGACTCGCTCCTGCGCTACCTGCGCATCCATGCCCCGGGCGCCCGGGTGCTGCCCATCGGCGAGCCACTCCTGCATGACCTGCTCGCCGATGATGGCGTGGCCCTGACCGGCGATCCCGCCCACGCGCAGGTCGTCGTGGTCGCCTGGGACCGCACCTTCGACTACGCCAAGCTCACGGCGGCCTTCCGCGCGGTCCGGGCCGGCGCTCGGATCGTGGCCACCAACCCTGACCCGTACTGCCCCACGCCCGAGGGCGGCCTGCCCGACTGTGCCGCGATGCTCGCCGCCATCGAGGCGTGCACGGGGGTCCGGGCTGAAGCCATCGTCGGCAAGCCGTCGAGCCACATGGCGGCGACAGTCCTGGCCCGGCTCGACCTGGCGCCGGGCGACACGATCGTCATCGGCGACCGAATGCTGACGGACGTCGCCATGGCCCGCAACGCGGGCATGCACGCGGCGCTCGTCCTCACCGGCGCCGCCAGCCGCGACGACATCCCGGACGGCGGCCCTGACGGCGGTCCCGACGGCGGCCCCGACGCGCCCGACTTCGTGCTGGACGACGTGACCCAGCTACTGCCCGATCCGACCTGACAGGAGTCCGCCCATGCCCGAGTTCATCTTCATGCTCACCCACCACGACCAGACCCTGGACGACGCGCTGGAAATCTATGACGACATCCGCGACCTGCCCCTGCGCTACGTGGGCTTCAAGGACGTGGGTGCATCTCCGGCCACGCTCCGAGAACTGACCCGGCGGATGCATGACGACGGCCGCGAGGTGATGCTGGAGGTCGTATCGGAGCGGGCGGAGGACGAGCTGCGCTCGGTCGCGGCCGCCATCGACATCGGGGTGGACTGGGTCCTGGGCGGCACGCATCCGGACGAGGCACTGGCCACGATCGGCGACGAGCGGGTCAAGTACTGCCCGTTCCCGGGTCGCATCGTCGGCCACCCGAGCCTGTTGCGCGGCACCGTAGACGAGATCGCTTCGAGCGCCCGCGACCTGACTGCGCGCGACGGCGTCCACGGTCTGGATCTGCTGGCCTATCGATTCGACGGCGACGTGGAGACCCTGGTCGCGGCGGTGGTCGCCGCATCAAGCGGACCGGTCATCGCCGCCGGGTCGGTCGATTCCGTGGAGCGCATCCAGGCGCTCGGTCGCCTGGGCGTGTGGGGGTTCACCATCGGAGGCGCCATCTTCGAGGGTCGCTTGCCGGCCGGACCATCCGTTCGCGAACAGCTCCAGGTGGCGATCGCCGCCGCTGCAAGTGACCTGCCAGGAGGTGTGGATGCCACAGGCCCCGGGTGACCAACCAGCCGGCCACGCACAGGCCGATCCAGTGCACACTGAGGAGGAGGACGGATCCATGAACACACCCCGAGGAGCGCGCCTCGATCCGGCGGAGATCACGAGGCTCGCCATCGAGCGCCGCTTGACCCGGCGCCAGTTTCTGGCCGTTTCGGGCGCGTCCATCGGCGCCGTGGCCCTGGCGGGTTGCGCGCCACCGTCGGGCGCGAGTCCATCGGCCGGCGCTTCGAGTGCTCCGGTCGGCGAGACCATGACCCTGGCGACCTGGCCGAACTACCACGACCCGGCGGTCATCGCGGCGTTCGAGGCGGCCAGCGGGGTCAAGGTCAATCTCACGGTCTATGGCTCGACCGAGGAGATGGAGGCCAAGCTGCGCGCGGGTAGCTCCGGCATCGATGTGGTCGTCCCCAGCAACTACGCCGTGGAGGGCTGGGTCGCGGACTCGCTCATCGGGGCCATCGACTACGCCAAGTTGCCGTCGTTCAAGCGCGAGGACTGGAACGCGCTGTTCATGGACCAGGCCTTCGACAAGGGCAATACCCACACGATCCCCAAGAACTGGGGCACGACCGGCATCGCCTTCCGATCCTCGAAGGTCACCAAGGATGTCACCACGTGGGCCCAGTTCTTCGAGGTGGCCGGTACGACCTACGAGGGCAAGACGGTCATCGTGGACCACCAGATCTCGAGCATCGGCTCGGCGGCGGTCGGTATGGGCTACTCGCTCAACACCATCGATGTCGGCGAGATGGGCAAGATCGAGGCCATGTTGTCGGCGCTCAAGCCCAAGCTGTACGCCATCAGTTCCGACGTCCAGCCGCCGTTGCGCAACGAGGACTCGTGGCTGTCCATCGCCTGGACCGGTGACGGCGTGCAGGTCTCACGGGACAAGCCGGATGCCCGCTATCTCGTCGCCGAGGATGGCGGCGAGCTGTGGATCGACAGTTACAGCATCGCCAAGGACGCCCCAAACGCGGCCGGCGCCTACGCCTTTCTCGACTATATCCTCCAGGCCGAGAATGCGGCCCTCGAGACCGAGTTCTGCCTGTTCCCGCACGCCAACGACAAGGCCACCGCGTTGCTGGACCCGGCCATCTCCGGCAACGAGATCATCTACCCGAGCCCGGACCGCCTGGCGAAGCTTGAGTACGCCGTGAATGCGACGTACAACAGCCCGCTGCGCGCGGAGACGTGGGCCCGGATCAAGGCCTCGTCGTAGGATGTCGGTCGCCGCGGGCGACGCTCGACCTGCGCAGCGCGGAGGGGCCGGCAGCCGGTTCCTCCTGCTGCTCCCGGCAGGGCTCTGGTACGTGCTGCTGCTCCTGGCCCCGCTGGTACTCCTCGCGGTCATCTCGCTCGGTGAACGGGCGGCCAATGGGGGCTACCAACCGGCCCTGACGCTGGACCAGTACGCCAGTCTCGCGACGCGGGCGACGCCGCTCACCAACACGATCGTCCTGGCCCTGGCCGGGACGGTCGGATGCCTGCTCTTCGGCTATCCGCTGGCGTACGTGCTGGCCAGCCGGGCAGGGTCGTGGAAGATGGTCCTGCTGGCCATGATCGTCGTCCCGCTGTGGACGAGCTTCCTGATCCGGACCTACGCGTGGATGTTCATCCTGGGCTCCAACGGCGTGCCTCGCATCCTGGAGCAATTCGGTCTCGACGTGCAGCTGCTGAACACCCCGTTCGCGGTCCTGCTGGGCATCGTCTACAACTATCTGCCGCTCATGGCCCTGCCCATCTTCATCAGCCTGGAACGCCTGGATCGGTCGTACCTGGAGGCGTCGCGCGACCTCGGTGCCGGGCCGATCGCGACGTTCCGCCAGATCACCCTGCCGCTGTCCGCGCCGGGGATCATCAGCGGTTGCCTGCTCGTGTTCATCCCGGTCATGGGCGAGTACCTCATCCCGGTCCTGCTCGGTGGCGGCAAGACGTACTTCCTCGGGAATGCGCTGGCCGACCTGTTCCTGCAATCGCGTAACTGGCCGTTCGGGGCGGCCATCGGGACGGCGTTCGTGGCCTTCATGCTGGTCATCGTGGGGCTCTATGCCTGGCTCGCAAAACGGCTGCCGGCCGGCGGGCGCGAAGCCTCGCTGCTGTGACCAGGGACCACTGATGGCCAGTCGTGGGCAGCACCGCCCGATCGGTCGCGTCGAGTGGCTGATCGATCGCGGCCTGCGCAGCTATGCCCTGCTGGCGTACCTGTTCCTCTTCCTGCCCATCGTCATCGTGGTCATCTTCAGTTTCAACGCGGGCCGCCACGCGGCCGAGCTCATCGGCTTCTCCACGCAGTGGTATGAGGCGGCCTGGAACAACACGTTCGTGCGCAAGGCACTGGCCAGTAGCCTGACCATCGCGGCCGCCACGATGGTCCTCGCAACGACCTTCGGGACGGCCTCGGCGCTGGCTATGGCCTCTGCCCGGCCGCGCGTCCGGATCGTCTTCGAACAGTTGACCTACGTCGCGATCATCGTGCCCGGGATCGTCATCGGGATCGCCGCTCTGCTCTTCCTGGTCACGATCTTCGGCTGGCTGAACCCGTGGTTCGCGTACCTGTTCCCGGGCAGCGCCCCGCGGCTCGGTCTCGGCGCACACAGCGTCGTCGCGATGCACACCCTGTTCACGATGGCCCTGGTCAACCTCCTGGTACGAACCCGATTGCGGGGTATGGACCGCTCCCTCGTGGAGGCGTCGGAGGACCTGTATGCGACCCCCTGGCGAACCTTCTGGCAGGTCATCCTGCCGCAGATCCTGCCGGCCGTGATCGCCGGGGCCCTGCTCTCGTTCACGTTCAGCTTCGATGATTTCATCGTTGCGTTCTTCACGGCCGGCCAGGACCAGACGCTGCCGATCTACCTGTTCGCCTCGATCCGCCGGGGGGTGACCCCGGAGGCGAACGCCATCGCGACTGCGTTGCTGGCGACGACGGTCACGGCCATGCTCGGGACCGCGTGGTACCTCCGGCGCAGCCGGCCCGGCGGCCGATGAGCGGACGGGCGGGTCGCCCGCTGCTGGCGGACGTCGTGCGCGACGGCCTCCGCCGGGCGATCGTCGCAGGCGAGTTCCCGGCGAGATCCAAGCTGCCCAACGAGGTCCAGCTGTCCGAGCGGTTCGCGGTCAGCCGGGCGACCATCCGCGAGGCGGTCCGCGGGCTGGCCGAGGATTCGTACCTGGATCGCCGCCACGGCTCGGGAACCTACGTGACCGGGCGACCGCTCCTGCGCAACTCGCTGGACCGCAACTTCTCGTACACCGGGTACCTCGCCAGCCTGGGCCTGCGAGCCGGCAAGCAGCTTCTGGATGCGCGGGTCGTGGACGCCGACGCCGACGTCGCCGCCCGACTCGGCGTGCCCGACGGCACTCGGCTCATCGAAGTGCGCCGCGTGCGCACCGCCGACGGGACCCCGGCGATCTATTCCGTGGACCGGATCCCCGCGGACCTCGTCGATATCGAGCACGATCTGGAGGCACTCGGCGGCTCGCTGTACGACCTGCTCGCCGCGCGGGGCCAGCCTGTCGTCCACGGTGAGGCCGTCCTCCAGCCGGCGGCAGCCGCCGGGACCGTGGCCGCGGCGCTGCGCGTTCCGCCGGGCACGCTCCTCCAGTCGATCGAGCAGGTGGATGTCAGCGCGACGGGCCGGCGCGTGCTGTTCTCACTGGAGTGGCATGTCCCGACGGTCATCGAGCTGCGCGTCTTCCGGCGTGGCCCGGCCTAGGTGTACTTCCCGCTGTCCCTTGACACGCTTCAGACGGTCAGCGGGTCCCGGCGCCTGACCACGGTTCTGGCGGAACCGGACCTCGCCAGGGAGGCCCTTGGGGACCTGATCGGTGCCCAGCGCTGAATCCGATCCCCTGGTTTCCCTGACGTGCCTGGGGGTGTACACGGAGCCGGAGGACGAGGGACTGGTGCTGAGGAAGCGCTGGCTTGCTGGCGTGGGCGACTGGTTGTCGTGGATCTC
>JANOTJ010000218.1:0-7451 GCA_031416295.1 Chloroflexota bacterium | reverse complement strand
GGCCGCGTATCATCGCGAGCGATGTGCGAGCACTACATCGCCCGGGCCGCGGATCCGTTCGCGCTCGCCGACCTGTGGCCCTTCACCGAGCGCCTGGAGCGCTTCGGGATCGCGGGCTTCGGCTGGGGCGCGACGTGGGTCGGTGACGACGGCCAGCTGCACTCCCATCGCGATGTCCGAGCCTTCCGGGACGACGATGCCGGTCGAGCGCTGGTGGGCGCGGCTCGCGTGACGTCGGCCCTGGTCCACCTGCGAAGGCCGTCGCGGCTATCCACGCTCTCGCTTCCTGACACCCAGCCGTTCGACGACCCGGCCGGACGCTACGGCTTCAGCCACAACGGGGACCTCGCGAACTACCGCTCGCTGCGGGCTGCCTACCGCGCCCAGGGCCGCATCAACGGCCGGGCCGACACGGAGGTCGGTGCACGCTGGCTCGAGGACGCCTGGCGTGACGACGAGCCCGTCGCCCACCTCCTGGCCGCGCTCCATGATCGATTCGGGGGCCGGGCCAACCTCGCGGTCCTGACCGCCGCGGGCGAGCCACACCACTATGCGGGCAACCGCGAGAACCCGGTGTTCACGTTCCGACTCGGGTCCATCGGGATCGCATCCACGGGTATCTATTCGCTCGATCGGTCGCTCTTCCGGTTCGTTGCCCCGACGGCCACGCGGCGCGACCTGGTGCGCGTCCCTGGTGCCGTCAGCCTGGACCGTAACGGCGACCCCGTGACGACGTTCTAATCGGGTAACGCAGTCTAACGGGGTACCGCAGTCGCGCCGCAGTGGGCGCATCGTAGGTTCCGTGGCATCGACGTCCGATGCGGCGTCACGGATCGAGGGAGAGGTGTCCGATGCACGCCGAGCCTGGGCCGATGGACCAGCCGTCCTACCGACCGACGGCGTCGTTGCCGATCGGCCACCTCATCCGCATCTCGTTGTACTGGCTGGGCCTGACCGCCATCGACGGCGCGGTCGGCCTGTTCATCCAGAACCGTCTGAACTTCGGTGGCTTCGCGGAGCCCCTCGAGGTGGGCCGGATCTCGTTCCTGCTGGCCATCCCGGTCGCCGTCATCTCGATCCTGATCCAGCCGACGATCGGGTCCATCAGCGACTACACGGTGAGTCGCTGGGGTCGCCGCAAGCCGTACATCGTGATCGGGTCAGTGATCGATCTCGTGTTCCTGGCGGGCATCGCCCTGGCCGACAACGTCCTGATCCTCGGAGCGTTCGCTGCGCTGCTGGCCGTCAGCACGAACATCGCTCGCGGGCCATTCCAGGGCTATGTGCCCGATCTCATCGCGGAGAAGCAGGTCGGCCTGGCCAGCGCGATGGTCGGGTTGATGCAGATCCTGGGCAACGTCACGGGCTTCGTGGCGGTCACGGTCGCGGTGCTCTACGGACGCATCGAACTGGCCATCGCGGCGGTCGCGATCATCGAGTTGCTGACCATGGTCGCCGTTGTGGCGCGCGTCGGCGAGGGTCGACCGCCCCGGCCGCGGCAGGGCAAGTCGTGGCCCACCATCGTCGGCGAGACGTGGGGCACGGACGTCCTGAAGCAACGTTCGTACGTCTGGCTCCTGACGTCACGGCTGTTCTTCCTGATGGGCGGCGCGATGCTCGTCAACTACATCATCACCTACCTCAAGCAGACCCACGGACTCGGCGAGGACGCCGCCAACACGACCAGCCTCGTGATGCTCGTGGTGATCATCGTCGCCAACGTGCTGGCCATCGTGCCCTCGGCCAAGCTGTCGGATCGGATCGGACGCAAGCCGGTCATCTATGCGAGCTGCGTCATCGGATTCGTCGGCGTCCTGCTGGCTGCCCTGGCGCCGAGCATCCCGATCGCGATCGTCGGGGGCGCCCTGTTCGGAGCATCGGCGGGGACGTTCCTGGCGGTGGACTGGGCGCTCATGACGGACATCATCCCGAAGGCCTCGTCGGGTCGATACATGGGCCTCTCGAACGTGGCCACGACCGCGTCGACGCTGCTGGCCGTGGCCAGCGGAGGCCTCGTCCTGGACGCAGTCGGCGCCGCGCTGGGCCTCGACGTGGGGCCGCGCGCCGCCTATCTCCTGGGGGCCGTCTACTACGTTGTCGCGGCGATCACCCTGCGCCCGGTCGTGGAGCCGCCGCGGAGCGCCGATCAAGGCGCGAGTACAGCCACGGGATAGCGGCCCACAGGAAGACCAGGTAATCGAGCCGGATGGGACGCCGTCCGAATCCGAAGAGTGTCTCGAACTGGGTGATGGTCAGGGGCAGCAGGACGAGACTGAGGGCGATGGACAGGGCCAGCCAGACGAGTCCCCATCGCCGCGCCCTGGCCGACAGGAGCGGCCAGAACACGACGGGGATCCACTTCATCCAGGTCGCCAGCGCCCAGAGCAGACCGGCGCTGCGCGGCCCCGCGAACTGGGCAGCCCAGACCACGAGGGTCAGCTGCAGGTTGATGTTGCCGGTGTCGAGGTTGGCCCCGAACGGGAAGGCCAGGGCCGCCACGATGACGGCCGTCGTCAGGGGCCGCCGGCGGTACGCCCAATGGATCGTCCAGACCAGCAGCAGGATCGTTCCGACGCGCCAGCTGAACCAGGCGACATCCCATGGCAGGAGCGCCCAGGGCGCGAACATGGGCAGCATCCAGGGGGCATACACGTAGGGCAGGAACGGACCGGTCGGGTGATACGGGTCGCCGCCATAGAGCCAGATTCGCACGCCCGCCCAGTAGGCGCGGGCATCCGCGCCAGCCGTCTCGCCCCGGGCGATCATGCCTGCGGCCAGGAGCGAGAACGTCAGGCTCAGCAACACGATCGCGATGAGCCGGCGCCGTTCGCGCAGCCGGCGGGCCTGGCGACGCAACGCCCGACGCAGCACCGCGGCGCGCCGCCGGGTCGGCGGGTCGAACAGACTCGTAAGGTCGGCCCGGACTCGACCTCGCCCACGCGCCGAGCCCGGGACGGGCTGGAGTTCCGGAGTCGGGAGCAGGGGAGCATCAGCCATCGGCGCCGCATTCTGTCATGCCGCTCACGAGGCCGAGGGCAGTGGTGGCAACGGCCGCGTCCCTGCGCCGGGTATCCTGTCGCGGACATCATCGCCCCGGAGCACAAGACCGCCCGTGACCGACGGACACGTCATCATCATCGGTGGCGCGGAGGACAAGGTCCGCGACCGCGTCATCCTCAGCCGCTTCTCCACGCTGGCGGGTGGCCGCGACGCGACGGTCGCGGTCATCTCGACGGCCTCGTCGATGGGCCTGGAGGCCGGCGAACGCTACAAGCAGGTCCTCGGTGAACTGGGCGTGTCGCGGGTGAAGACGATCCACGCCGTCACGCGCGCCCAGGCCAATGACGAGGCGGCGGCCCTCGCCATACGCGACGCGACGGGCATCTTCATGACCGGCGGCAACCAGCTCCGGCTGTCGTCAACGATCGGTGGCACCAGGCTCGCGGACGCGGTGCTGGACCAGTTCCGCAAGGGAGCCGTCGTCGCGGGCACATCCGCCGGTGCCTCCGCGATGTCCAGCCACATGATCGCGTTCGGCGCCAGCGGGGCCACACCGAAGCACCGGATGGCCCAGATCGCGGCGGGCCTCGGCGTCCTGCCCGGGGTCATCGTGGACCAGCACTTCCAGCAGCGCAACCGGCTCGGCCGTCTGCTCAGCCTGATCGCCCAGAACCCGAGCCTGCTCGGTCTCGGCGTGGACGAGGACACGGCGGGCGTGGTCAGCCCCGACCACGTCATGGAGGTCATCGGCCGCGGCTCCATCACGGTCGTCGACGGCGCCGAATCCGAGACCGATGCCTGGGAGGTCCACGGCCACCGCCCGCTCATGATCAGCGGCGTCGTCCTGCACTCCCTGCCGGCGGGCTACCGCTTCGACCTGCGCCGCCGCGAACGGATCATCGCGCCGACCCTGCACGCCCTGCCCGGCAACGAGCTCGCGTCAAGCTGACCCGGCACAGGAGCGACCTCGTACACTGGCGGACAGTGGCAGGACGGAGGAGGGCAGCGTGACGGACACGGCCGAACCAACCAACGCGCGCCCGCGCCGATCGCGCGCAGCGTCGTCCACCTCCGTGACGGTGGCCGGCTCCAGCCTGGGCGGCGCGACGGCGACCCTCGTCCCTGCCCCGACCCTGCGCATCCTGGAGACGCGCATCCTGCGCGGCCCGAACTACTGGGCGCGCGAGTCGGTCATCCGCCAGCTCGTGGATCTGGGCGTCCTGGAGGCGTTCCCGTCCGACAAGCTGCCGAACTTCACCGACGCCCTGGTCGCCCTGATGCCGACCCTGGAGGACCACGCCTGTTCGCTGGGCCGTCGCGGCGGCTTCATCACGCGGCTGCGCGAGGGGACGTGGGCCGGCCACATCGCCGAGCACATCGCCCTCGAGTTCCAGAATCTCGCCGGCACGGACGTCCGCCACGGCAAGACCCGCGCGGCCGGGCCCAAGGGTCAGTACAACTGCATCTTCGAGTACAAGGAAGAGCAGGTCGGCCTGGAGGCCGGCAAGATGGCCGTCGCCCTCGTCAATCACCTCGTCGCGCCCGACGATACCGCGGTCTTCTTCGACTTTGCGGTCGAGCTCGAGGGGCTCATCCGCCTGGCCGAGCGGCAGGCCTTCGGTCCGTCGACCCAGGCGCTCATCGATGAGGCGGTCAGCCGGGACATCCCGTTCATCCGGCTCGATCGTCACTCGCTCGTCCAGTTCGGGCATGGCGTCCACCAGCAGCGCATCCGGGCCACGATGACCTCCAAGACGAGCGCCATCGGCGTGGACATCGCGTCGGACAAGAGCCTGACCAATCGACTCCTGGACAGTGCCGGCCTGCCGGTCCCGCGCGCCGACGTCGTCGACAGCGAGGACGCGGCTGTGGCGGTCGCGAAGCGCATCGGCTACCCGTGCGTGCTCAAACCCCTCGATGGCAACCATGGTCGGGGCGTTCATCTCGACCTGCGCTCGGAGGAAGCCGTTCGGGCCGCGTTCCACGGCGCCCTGGGCCAGAGCCGCGGCGGCGATGTCGTCGTCGAGAGCTACGTCACGGGCAGCGACTATCGCTGCCTGGTCATCGGCGGCAAGGTGGCGGCCATCGCCGAGCGCGTCCCGGCCAGCGTGACGGGCGACGGCGAGCACACCGTCCGCCAGCTGGTGGACATCGCCAACAGCGACCCGCGCCGGGGCATCGGCCATGAGAAGGTCTTGACCCGGATCAGGCTGGATGCCGCCGCCGAGGAGCTCGTGCGCGCCCAGGGCTTCGGCCTGGACGAGACGCCACCCGAGGGCACTCGCCTCAAACTCGCTCTGACCGGCAACATGTCCACCGGCGGCACGTCCATCGACCGGACCATCGAGGCCCATCCCGACAACGTCGAGATCGCCGAGACGGCGGCGCGCATCGTCGGCCTGGACGTCGCCGGCATCGACTTCGTGTGTCCCGATATCGCCACCCCGGTGCGCGAGACCGGCGGCGCCATCGTCGAGGTCAATGCCGCGCCGGGCTTCCGGATGCACACCCATCCGACGGAGGGTGAGCCGCAGTACGTCGCCCGACCGGTCATCGACGGGCTGTTCCCGGCGGGCTCATCGGCGCGCATCCCGATCATCGCGGTGACCGGTACCAACGGCAAGACGACGAGCGTCCGGATGATCGCGCACATCCTGAAGCTCATGGGCCGGCGGGTCGGGATGACGTCCACGGACGGCATCGTCATCGATGGCCGCCTGATCAAGAAGGGCGACATGTCGGGGCCCAAGTCGGCCCAGATGGTCCTCCAGAATCCGACCGTCGATACGGCCGTGTTCGAGGTCGCCCGCGGCGGCATCCTGCGCGAGGGCCTCGGCTACGACCGTAACGATGTGGCCGTGGTGACCAACGTCACCGGCGATCACCTGGGGCTCGGTGGCATCGATACGATCAGCCAGCTGGCCAACGTCAAGGGCGTCATCGTGGAGGCCGTGCCGCGCTCGGGCACGGCGGTCCTCAACGCCGACGACAACCACGTCTACCGGATGGGCCGTCACTGCGCCGGACGGGTCGTGCTCTTCAGCATGTCCATGGCCAAGGGCGAGGACGGCTACGACCGCGTCGACGGGCACACCAGCCGGGGCGGGGCGGCATTCACGCTGGAGGCTCGCGACGAGGGCGAGTTGATCGTGCTCCGCCTCGGATCGCGCACGATGCCCGTCCTGTACACGCATCTGATCCCGGCCACGTTCGGCGGGCGGGCCCGGATGAACGTCGCCAATGCCCTCGCGGCGGCCGCGGCGGCGTGGTCAGCAGGTGCCCACCTGCATGACATCCGCCAGGGGCTGCGGACATTCAGCACGTCCTTCTTCCAGGCGCCAGGTCGACTGAACCTCCTCGACGTCGGCGGGGTCCGGGTCGTCATCGACTACTGCCACAACGTGGACGGCATGCGCCAGCTGGCCGATTTCGTCCAGCGCATGATGGTCGAGCCGCAGACCAAGGCCGGGCGCCTGGGCACGGGTGCCGGGGCGCCGGTGCGTAGCGGTCGAGCCATCGGCGTCATCGGCATCCCGGGAGATCGGCGCAACGAGGACCAGCGCGAGTACGGAGCGATCGCCGCGAGCGCCTTCGATGAGCTCATCGTGCGCGAGGACAAGAACCTCCGCGGGCGGGCACCCGGCGAGACGGCCGCCAACGTGCTCGAGGGCGTGCGAACGGCGCGCGCCCGTGGCTCGGTCCGGACCGCCCGGGCTGACAAGGTGCTGGAGGAGATGACCGCGGTCCGGACTGCGCTCCGCCGGGCCACTCCGGGCGACCTCGTCGTGTGTTGCGTGGACGACGCCATCGGCGTGTACCGCGAGGCGATGGCGGCCGCCGGCGCCTCCCGTGGCGGCACGGCCTTCGCCGACCCGGGCGAACTCGAGGCGCCCGAGGGCTAGGGGAGCCGGGGGTCGCGTCGCCGTGGACCCGTTGCCGTGCTGCGTGCGCTTGACGGGCGCCCGAGGACTCCCATATCGTGCTACGAATGAGTAGCCTGTTGCAGGTCATGATTGGCGGTGCGGGCGTGTTTGCCGTGGGGCTCGGGGTCGCGCACCTGTGGGTCCCGCGCATCTTTGCGTTCGGCCGGGCGATCGGGGTGGACGGTTCGACGTCGTCGTCGCTCGGGAGCATCGGCATCGGTCGGTGGCGGTACGAGCGTTGTCGCGCAGATGCCCTGGGGCTCGCCTGGGTCGCGGTGCTCGTCTCGTGACCGGTCGGCCGTCACGTCGTCCGTGGGTGATGCGCATGCGCTGGACGGATCTGTTGTTCGCGCATTGGCCGGTGGATCCCGAGCCGCTCAGGCGTCAGTTGCCGCCGGGCCTTGAGCTCGACCTGCACGACGGTCAGGCGTGGATCGGCGTCGTGCCGTTCCGGATGTCGGACGTCGGGGTGCGCGGGCTGCCGCCCCCGCCAGTCGTCGGCACGTTCCCGGAGGTCAACGTGCGCAC
>JANOTJ010000217.1:0-5480 GCA_031416295.1 Chloroflexota bacterium | reverse complement strand
CTGGTCCACCTGTTCGGGACGGGCCACTCGCGCATCCCGGTCGAGGAGATGTTCCCGCGCTACGGCTCGTATCCAGGGTTCAACCCGATGGTCGAGCTGTCCATGACCTTCCACACCCAGGTCGTGGGCTCGAACGGCCAGCGTCAGGCGATGTTCATCGAGCGCATGCCGGGCCTGGCCGAGGTCATCCTCGACAACTTCACCTTCGCCCCCCTGGACGTGCTGATGATCTTCTCCGCGGGCGGGACGACAGCGGTCCCGGTGGAGATGGCTCGCGGCGCCCGGCGGCGCGGTATCAAGGTCATCGCCGTGACCTCGATCGAACAGTCGATGTCGTCCGACATCGACCCGGTCGTCGGCAGCCGATTGCTGGACGAGGCCGACCTTGTCCTCGACCTGTGCACCCCGCACGGCGACGCCCTGATCCATATCGACGGGGTCGAATCCCCGATCGGTCCGGGCTCAACGGTCGCGGCCGTGGCCATCGTCAACTGCATCAAGGTCCGGACGGCCCAGCTCCTCGCCGAGCGCGGAGCGCTGCCCCCGGCCATCACCCGAGCGTCGGTCGTAGGCGTCGAACGCTCGCGGGAATTGTTCGAAGGCGCCTACCGAGAGCACGCGCGAAGGATCGCCCGTGCCATCATGCGCGAGGCCGATGACGGAGGATCGGCCGCGCGCCAGGAGGTGACACCGACCTGATGCGTAGCACGCGCCCCCGGGAGTGGGGGGACAATCGTTCAACGGCGCAGCCGACCGCTGCGCCCATCGATCCAGGAGGAGCACACATGATCACCAAGGGAACGACCCGGGCCAGGTGGCTCGCGGTCCTTGCCGCGATCGCGATCTTCGCGGGCGCGTGCACCGGAGGCGGCGGCACGTCCGCTGTCCCGAGCGTAGCGGCCCCGACCGGCGCCGCGCCGACCGACGCCCCGAGCGACGCCGCGCCGACCGACGCTCCCGCGAGCGCGGCAACCAGCTACACCATCGGCTATTCGAACGCCGGCGGCGTCGGCAACGGCTTCCGCGAGGAGCAGGTCTGCACCGCCAAGGCGGAGGCCCTGGCGTCCGGCCAGGTGTCCGAGCTCACCACAATCCATCGCGACACGGACGCTGCGGGTCAGCTCCAGGACATCCGCGACCTGATCGCCAAGGGCGTCGACGCGATCGTCTTCAACCCGATTGACCCCGACGCCCTCAACGCGGCGCTCGCCGAGGCGAAGGCCGCGGGCATCGTCACCGTCTCGGTCGACGCGTACGTCACCGACCCGGACGCCTACAACCTGTACAACAACCAGATCAAGTACGCCGAGATCGGCGCGACGTGGCTGTTCGAGCAGCTCGGCGGCCAGGGCACGGTCTACTACATGCGCGGCATCGCCGGCCATCCAGCCGACTCCGACCGCGACATCGGCTTCAAGAACGCGCTTGCGAACTATCCGGGCATCACCGTCGTTCCGACCGCGGACGGCGTCCACACCGGATGGGATCCGGTCAAGGGCACGCAGCTCATCAACGACTTCCTCGCCGCCGGTTCGTATGACGACATCGACGGGATCTGGACGTCGGGCATCGACTCGGTGGTCGTGGACGCCATCAAGGCGGCCACCAAGCCGTTCGTGCCGATCGTCGGCGCGGACCTCGGCGGATTCGTCGCCCAGCTCCTCGACCCGACCGGGTACCCCGGCCTCAAGGGCGTGGCCGTCACCAACACCGCCGCCGTCGGTGGTGCCGGTGTGAACCTGGCGCTCAAGCTCCTCAACGGCGAGTCGGTGACGACCGCCGGTGAGCGGCCGAACACCGTCCTGCTTGATCCCGTCGGGGCCGACAACGTCTCGGACAAGGGCAAGGCGCTGCTCGCCTCGTGGCAGGTCGATGGCCTCGACCCGAACTGGCCGCTGGGCCTCCAGATCGAGGGCTACACGACGTACACCCCCGAGCAGGCCGTCGCCTGCAAGGGCCCGGGCGAGTAAGCCCACCCATCCAGTCGACTTTGCAGGGGATGCCGGGCCTTCCGGCATCCCCTGCCGTATCCCCTCCACCGACGGGATCCATGACGCCGACCACCACCGACCTGCTGCTCGAGGCGACCGACGTCTCCAAGACGTACGGCGCCGTCGTCGCGCTCAAGTCCGCGTCGCTTGCCGTGCGACCTGGCGAGGTCCACGCGCTGATGGGCGCCAACGGCGCCGGCAAGAGCACCCTCGTCAAGATCCTCACTGGCGCGGTCCGCCCGGACGGCGGCACGATCGCGGTCCGTGGCAAGGCCCGCGTCGCCCACTCCCCTGCCGAGGCGCGCCGCGGCGGCCTCGTGTCCGTCTACCAGGAGCCGGCGCTCATCCCGGACCTGGATATCCGATCCAACCTGCGCCTGACCGACACGCCCATCGAGCCGTTCCGCCACTGGCTCGGTGAGCTCGGCCTCCACGCGCTCGACCTGTCGAGCCTGGCGCGGCACGTGCCGCTCGCCTCACTCCGGATCATCGACCTCGCCCGTGCCCTCGCCATCGAGCCCGACGTGCTCATGCTCGACGAGATGACCGCCGCGCTGCCGGCCAATCTGACCGAGCGGGTGCTCGAAGTCGTGGCCCGCCAGCGTGGTGGCGACCGATCCGTGCTCTTCATCTCTCACCGGATGATCGAGATCGCGGCCGTGTGCGACCGCGCGACCGTGCTCCGCGAGGGCGTGACCGTCGGCGTGGTGGATGTCACGCACGGCTCCGAGGAGCGGATCGTTGAGCTGATGCTCGGCGAGGCCTTCGGCGACGCGTCAGCGGGCGCCGGGCGGGCCGCGACGGCTGGACGCGACGCCACCCCCCGCCTGTCGGTGCGCGGCCTCGGCGCGAAGCGACGGCTCGAGGACGTCTCGTTCGACCTGCATCCGGGCGAGGTCCTGGGCGTGGTCGCCCTCGAGGGCCAGGGTCAGGATGAGCTGTTCGATATCCTGGCGGGCTCCGTGCGGCCCAGAATCGGTGAGCTCCTCGTGGACGGTGCGCCGGTGTCCTTCGGCCACCCGGCCGACGCCATCCGGGCGGGCCTCGTGTACATCCCGGCGGACCGGGCCGAGGCATTGCTGATGCAGCGCTCCGTCCGGGAGAACATCGCCCTGCCATTCTCGACCCGGATCAAGCGCTGGGCGATCATCGACACCGGTGCCGAGCGACGCAAGGTCGACGGCGCGATCGCCACGCTCCAGATCGACACGCGCGCCCAGGGCGAGGTGCGCCGCCTGTCGGGCGGCAACCAGCAGAAGGTCACCATCGCCCGCTGGGTGGCTGACGGCGTGCACACGATGCTGTGCTTCGACCCGACCCGCGGCATCGACATCCGGACCAAGCACCAGATCTACCGCCTGCTCCGGGACCTCGCCGAAGCCGGGGCCGCCGTCCTTTTATACACCTCGGAGCTCAAGGAGATCCAGCTCGCCTGCGACCGGGCGATCGTCATCTTCGGCGGCCGGGTGGTCGCCGAGATCGCCGTCGAGGACGCCGACGAGCCGACCCTGCTGCGTGCCGCCTACAACCTGCGCGCCGACGCTCTGATGCCCGAGGAGATCATCGCCGGGGCCAGTGCCGCCTCTGACAGCGAACCCGGCGCCAGCCAGCCGACGCAGGTTGGTGGCGCCCGATGAGCGCGTCGACCTCGGCCATGGACGCTCGCCCCCGCCCGGCTGACGTGCTCGCGGCATGGGGGCGGCGCAACGCGTGGGTCGTGGGCCTGCTGTGCTTCCTTGTCCTCCTGCTCGCCTTCACGCGGATCATCCAGCCGAACTACGGGGTGGCGGGGGTCCGGAACCTGGGCATCTCCGTGCTGCCGCTGGCCCTCGCGGCGGTCGCGCAGGCGATCGTCGTGATCTCCGGCGGCATCGACCTGTCCATCGGGTCGATGATGGCACTGACCAGCGTCGTGTCGGCCACCCTGATGAAGGGGCAGTCCGAGGAGATCGGTGTCGTCGTCGTGGTCGGCGTGCTCCTCCTGGGGCTCCTGCTGGGCGCCATCAACGGCGCCCTGGTGGTGGTCACACGTGTGCCCGACATCGTCGTGACCCTGGCCATGTCGTTCGTGTGGGCCGGCGTCGCGCTGCTGGTCCTCAAGACCCCCGGTGGCGGGTCGGCGGCGTGGCTGAAGGACCTCGTCAGCGGCTCGTTCGTGAATGAATGGGTCCCGAAGGCAGCCGTCGTCCTGATCGTCATCGTCGCCGTCGTCTGGATCCCCCTCCGCCGATCCCGGCTCGGGCTGTCCATCTACGCCATCGGCAGCAACCGGCTGGCCGCCTTCCGCAGCGGCGTCGCGGTCTCGCGGACGCGCATCGTCGCCTACGCGCTGACCGGGCTGTTCGCGGCCCTCGGCGGGCTGTCACTGACGGCCAGCACCGGGATCGCGACGCCCGTCCCGGGACCGTACACGCTGCTCAGCGTCGCGGCGATCGTCCTCGGAGGGGTGACGCTGGCCGGCGGTCGCGGCGGCGTGTTCGGACCGATCCTCGCGGTGGTCATCCTGCAGCTGATCCGGACCGACATGACCTTCCTGAACATCAACACCAACCTGGCGGTCGTCGCCCAGGGTGTCATCCTGATCGGGGTGGTGATGATCGGCAGCCTCATCCAGATCCGGCGGGCGAACGCATGAGCGGCGTGGCCGGCACGTCCGGATCACGCAGCTCGTGGCTGACCGCCGCTGCCTGGAGGCGCACGTTCCGCGAGCAGCCACTCATCCCGCTGATCGGGCTGCTGGCGGTGCTTGTCGCCCTCATCTTCGTCATCAAGCCCGAGGTCATCAACCCAGGGTGGGTGGGGACCACGCTGCGCGCCGCCATCCCGCTGGCCATCCTCGCCGCCTGTCAGACCCTGACCTTCCTGACCGGCGGCATCGACCTCTCGGTCGGCGCGGTGGCGTCCATGAGCGGCTTCGTGGTGGCGACCTTGGTCGGACCTCAGGGGCTCGTCGTCGCCCTCGTCGTGGCCCTCCTGATCGCGGCGCTGGCCGGGTTCCTGACCGGCGTCGGGGTGGGCGTGTTCAAGGTCCACCCGCTGATCATGACCCTGGGCATGAGCCTCGTCGTCCTGGGCCTGGCCAATGTCTGGCAGCTGGTCATGGTCCAGACAGGCGCCGGCGTGCCCGCGGTCCTGCGCTGGCTCGGATCCGGCACATTTCTCACCGTTCTGCCCAACAGCATGCTGGTCTTCTTACCGCTGGCAGTCCTCGTCCTGCTCGTGCTGCGCCGTACCGGCTACGGCCGGCTGCTGTACGCCATCGGCGACAACCCGGTCGCCGCGCGGTTGTCGGGCGCCCGGTCGTGGCAGGTCCTGATCGTGCTGTACATGGTCTCGGCCATGCTCGCGGCCCTCGCCGGCTTCCTGTACTCGGGCCTCAGCAACGTCGCCAGCGTGACGCTCGTGGACAGCGCCGTGCTCCCGTCGGTTGCCGCCGCGGTCATCGGCGGCACGTCCATCATGGGCGGCCGGGGCGGCTACGGAGGGACC
>JANOTJ010000216.1:0-3956 GCA_031416295.1 Chloroflexota bacterium | reverse complement strand
GCATCGCCTCCTGGTCCTCGCTCAGCACAAGCGCCGCGCGCTTCGTCCTTCCGGCCATGCTCGCCTCCGACAGCGGTGGGGCTGATCAGCATGGCGAGTATAGATCATGACGTAAGCGTATTGACGGAACGCTCTACTAGTGACGCTGGCTGGCGTCATCTGGCGGACTCGGGTGGACGCGGGCCCTCGCGGTGGACTTCGCCCCGGCACCCCGCCCCGGCACCCGGGAGTCCAGGCTCCTCACGATGACACCGAACATGCGTTCTGGTCTGCCGTCTGGATGCAGACCGATGGCGCGACCGCCCACACGACCATGCCAGATGGTGACGTCGGCGTTGTCGGGATCCACGACACCCAGTCGCCCACGCCAGCAAGCCAGCGCTTCCTCAGCAACAGTCCCTCGTCCTCCGGCTCCGTTACACCCCCCAGGCACGTCAGGGAAACCAGGGATCGGATTCAGCGCTGGGCACCGAGCAGGTCCCCAAGTGCCTCCCTGGCGAGGTCCGGTTCCGCCGAAACATGGCTGGCTCGGGGGACCCGATGACCGTCTGGAGCATGTCTCACAAACCCCGGGAAGAGCGGCTAGGCCTTCTCGTCGGGGAGCAGCGGGCGGAGCGAGAACGTGTAGGTCTTGCCGTCCGGCCCGGTGATGAGCATGTTCTGGAAGCCGCCCGAGTACTCGCCGATCCCCAGGGCCTCGATCTCGGCCACGGTCATGGCCCGCACGGGCAACTGGCGGCCGTTAGGGTCGGGATCGATGACGAAGTCGGTGGTCTTGATGTCCGGCCACGGCCAGGTGCGGATGTCGGGTGCCACGACGCCCGGACTGTCCATCAGGATGCCGCGATAGGCCGTCGGCTCGTAGGTGCTGGGGGTCACGATGCCGCCCTCGTCGATCTTGGTGAGGGTCTGGGCCAACCCCAGGAACGCGGCGCGAGCCGGGCCGTCGGGGACGCCCGGGGCCTCGATGCCGAGGGCATAGATGGACACCGTCTTGGTCGCCCCGCCGGCGTTCACCGTGAAGATCGCGGTGGAGGCGTCGGCCACCATGTCGTTGCTGTACTCCGGTCGTGCCTGGGCGAGGCCGCCCTGGTCAAGGGCCAGCTCGAGGAGGTCCTGGACCTGCTCCTCGCTGAGCTTCGCCATCTTCATCGGGCCCATGCGGAAGACCGACCCGATCGCGGGTGGGCCCTCCTCGCTCGGATCGCGGAAGACGATGGTGCCATCGCCGTACAGCGTGAAGTGCGGGACCATGGTGGCCGCGAAGGCCGCAATCATGAAGCCGCCCCCTTCCTCGTAGCGCAGCACGACGTCGGTCGCGCCGGTCTTGTGGTCGATGGCGCCGACGGGGACGGCGCTCGGCGAGCCCGAGGGAGCGCCTGTCGGCCCGCCGCTGGACTGCGGGGAGGGGCTGGCACCACCGCCGCTGCACGCGACGATGACCAGGGACAGGGCCGAAACGGCAACGACAGATGCGGTGGTGCGCAGGTGGTTGGGCATGGTCCAAGGACGGCGCATCGGCAGGATCGGTTCCGACGGGCACCGTTGCGCGGCGCAGCGTGCGGAAAAGCGGCGCAGCGTGCGGAAAAGCGGCGCAGCGTGCGGAAAACAAGCGACGAGCCCCTTGACGACGCGCGTATCTTCTCCGCTACGAGTCCCGGCCCGAGCCCGGACCGACCGACCGCAGGAGGGTCTGGAGAGGGTGTACCAGGACCGAACGCTAACCTGCCGCGACTGCGCGGAGGAGTTCGTCTTCTCCGGCGGCGAGCAGGCCTTCTACGCCAGCAAGAACCTGGTCAACGATCCACAGCGCTGCCCATCGTGTCGAGCGGTGGCCAAGCAGGCTCGCTCCGGCGATGGCCCGCGCGAGTTCCACGCCGCGCTGTGCGGGGCGTGCGGCGGGCAGGCCGTCGTGCCCTTCGCGCCACGCAACGATCGACCGGTCTATTGCTCATCCTGCTTTGACAAGGTCCGGGCGGGCACGCTCGGCGCCGAGACCGCCACCGCGCACGCGTAGCCGTTGCGCAGCCAGAGGAGTCATGTGTGGGCGTCATCATCATCCGCGAGATGGTCGGGAAGAGTCCCCGATCGTGGAGCGACGCCGCTCGCCAGGCCGTCGCCACCGCGTCACGGACCGTGCGCAACATCCAGACCGTGGAGGTCGTGAAGTCCACGGCGGAGGTCCGCGACGGCGAGATCGTGGAGTTCCGCGTCGAGGTCAAGATCGGCTTCGAATACGAGGACTAGATCGGCCGTCCGAGCACTGCGGGCGCGACCCGGCGGAGACCATTCGCGCAGCTAATCGACAGGTGAGCGCCGCGCGCCACCATGGGCACCATGAGGACCACAGACCCGCAGCGCATTGACACCCCGCGGCGGCGCTCCGTATCGTTCGCGCCGTCCAGGACGATCCAATCGCTCCCGGGGGACGGGGGGCGAGCGCCCATCCCGGTCGGTCCAGGCCGACCGACGGCGGCGCTGCCAAGGAGCGGAGTGCTTCGCGACGTGGTCAACGGCTTCCCGATCCAGCCAGCGAAAGTCCAGCGCCCGTCGCTGCGCGACGAGACCCTCGAACGACCGCGCCTGCTGGACTGGCTGCGGGCCAAGACCACTGGTCGAGTCGTGCTGCTCCTGGCCGACGCCGGCTACGGCAAGACCACATTGCTCGCCGACTTCTCGCGCCGGACCCGGATGCGGACCCTCTGGTACCGGATCGACGATGAGGACCGCGACTGGACGTCGCTGCTCCACCACCTGGTCGCCGCCGGCCGCGAGCACGAACCGGATTTCGCCCCGGGAACGGCCAGCCTCCTCGCCGAAGTCGGCGTAGGTGGTCCGACACGGGACGTGGTCCTGGATGCGTTCCTTCGGGAACTGCCGAGCATCGTCGAGGAGAGTGGCGCGATGCTCATCCTCGACGACTTCCACCTGGTCGATGACGCGGTCGATGCGCGCCACGTCGCTCGCGAGCTCGTGGCCCGGGCACCGGAGCGGATGAGCATCGTCTTCGCCAGCCGCCGTCTGCCGACGGTCCCCCTGGCGCGGCTCCGGGCCCTGGGCGAGGTCGCCGAGCTCAGGACGGACGATCTACGCTTCGACGCCGCCGAGACCGAGCAGTTGTTCAACGAGACCTACGGTCGGCGCCTCGAGCCCGACGTCTTGCGCGAGCTCGCCGAGCGGACCGAGGGCTGGGCCGCCTCGCTACAGATGGTCAATGCCGCGTTGCGCGATCGTTCGACCGCGGAGATCCGCAAGTTCGTGCGGAGCATGACCGGCGCCGACCAGGACCTGTACGACTACCTGGCCGAGGAGGTCGTCGGCGAGCTGTCCGTGGCCCAGCAGCGGTTCCTGATGGAGACATCCATCCTCCAGGTCGTCACGCCGGAACTTGCCCAGATCGCGACCGGTCTCGACGATGCCGCCATCGGCGACCAGATCACGAACGCCGAGCGGATGACCCTGCTTACCCGTCGATCTGATAGCCCGCGGACTCACCAGCGGTACCACCCGCTCGTGCGCGAGTTCCTGGAGGCGCGCTTCCGGGCGTTCGATGGCGACGACGCCGTGCGCGCCCTGCACCGGCGGGTCGCCGACGCGACCGCCGCGACGGATTGGCGGCTCGGTGCCCACCACTATCGAGAGGCGGCCGAGCTCGGGTCCATGGTCGATGTGGTCGCAGGCGCCATCGCGATCATCATGGGCAACGGCCAATACGCCCTCGCCGGCTCGTTCATCGCCGACATCCCGGCCGACGCCCGCCCGCCCGGCCTCGCCCTCATCACCAGCCGCGTCGACATGCAGCATGGCGACTACCAGGCCGCGATCGAGGCGTCCCAGGCGCTTCTGGACTCGGGTCTCGACGATCCGGTCCATCGGGACCACGCGATCCTCAACCTCATGACCCTGTATTTCAACTACGGCGATGGCGATCGCGCCATCGAGTTCGCCGAAATGCT